>NZ_MVQM01000152.1:0-8018 GCF_002067195.1 Pelotomaculum sp. PtaB.Bin117
GGACATCAGGGTTATCAGCAACACCACAAACGATCTGTATGACCCGCCCGCCTAGAATCAGGGCGTTCATATAAAAGGTGGGGGGCAGGTCCCCCGCCGCATCTAATTCAAAGGGGTGATTCTACTGGAAACTATCCTGCAGGCAGTGGGCAACGTAGGCTTTCCCATAGCCGTGGCCGCATACCTGCTGGTGCGCATCGAGGGCAAGCTGGAGACTCTGGCCGCCAGTATTGCCAGATTGGCCGAAGCGGTAGCCGGTGAGCGGCGGCAGGAAGAGAAAAATTAACGAAGAAAGTGAGTCAGGGGACGGTTCCCTGACTCACTGACAGTGCCGCCGACTATGTTCTACCGGGCCAATCGAAAATTTCAAACCTTTAAACAAAGTTTTATCTGGAGTTTGTTCGAAAATCTTTTTCATTTCTTTTTTAGTTAAAGGAAAATTCTCTGAAAAAGCCTCGATATAATCATCTGTAGAATTATATAGTGGAGTATCCGAACCAAAAACAATTTTATCCAGACCAAAATCTCTTATTAATGCAGCTGCTTTCTGATAATCGCCAGCAGTAGGAGTAGGGACCCCTTCAGCTAATGCAGGGTTGGCCTGATCAGTCAAAACAACCCCTGATAAATCCAAATAAACATTTTTAATTTCCGGGTGTGCTTTCAATTCTTGAACTAATGTCTGCAAGTATTCATAGGAAGCATGGTCAAATCCCCCCCAACCACCAAGATGTGCTAATTGGATTTTCAGTTCCGGATATTGTGCCAGCAATCCAACAAGCTTTTTAGCATCTGCTGAGCCATAAGGTTCTTCAACATTTCTTTGATGCACCAATAATGGGATTTTATTTTTAGAAGCATACGCGAAGATTTTTCTAATCTTATTAAAATGTTCGGGATTTTTCAGGTCTACGCCGGAATTAGCGAAATGCATTTTTAACCCTTTCAAATTTAATTCCTCACGGCATCTTTCAATCTCCTCAAATGCGTAATCCTTTAAAGGATTGATACTTCCATATGGAATCAACTTATTAGAGTAAACTGCACATTGGACAGATACATAATTATTAGACCTTTTAACAGTCTCATACTCATCCGAAATTAATCCGTAGTCTGCAAGCCTTGAAACCATGTAGGCATCAGATAGAACAATTGCTTTACTTCCATGGGGAACATTATTTATGATATCTTCACCAGTCATTATATTAAGTGGAATCCCTAACATTCGAAGTGCATTGCCAACATCCGGGCTGATAATGTGTTTGTGGAAATCTGTTCTCAACTTTAATGAATTAGAATCGCATTGTTCTGCATTCACAGTAACAACCATCAATGGGAACATAAGAACAACTGTTAAAATACCGATAAATGTTTTCTTTAACAAGTGATATTCCTCCTTTGTAATTTAAGTAAGTCTTCTCGGATCGGGATGGCACCGGGCCCACTATTTTTGTCGAACTTTAATAAAATTGTTGAATATTTAGATGTATATTGTCGAAATACGCTCAAACAACAACGACCGCCGTTTTACGGGCGGTCATCTACCTGTACTTATTATATTATCAAAACATTCGACAATGTTTCAGTAATCCCTGCTTAAATTCTTAAATTAATATTTACCCCTGTTACCCGTTTTCGACTGACTGCCTGCCGCACATAGCAAAACCACCGGCATGATGAGGACCGGTGGTTACAACCTTAGATTTAGGTTTTAGCTTAAATGCAGCCTCCGAAACACCCCACGCCAAAAACGAGAAGGATCAGAATCAAAAAGATAATGAACGCCGGGTTGCCAAAACCGAAACCACAGGCTTCTTCAGCTTTAATCTCTTGAGATTGAATATCTGCCATGGAATTACCTCCTTATAAGACTTTGAGCTTATATACAGCCACACAAACCCACACCAAAGATGAGCAGGATGAAGATCAGGAAAATAATAAAACCAAAGTTGCCAAATCCAGTTCCACAACCCGTGCCGCATCCACCTGCGCCGAATGCCATATTATTAACCCCCTTTTTGATTTTTTATATAATATGCGGCCGATGATAAAAGTGTTAAACAATGGGTATTCACCCATGTTAAGGGGATATATTTTGAGAGTTGTTTAATCCGGTAATTCACCGATCACTGCAACACGGTATTCACCTTAAACCTGACAAAGAATGAGGTTCCCGAGGTGCTGGTTTCAAAATAAATTTTGGCTTTATGTCTGGCCGCAATACTGTAACAGACCGACAAACCCAGGCCGGTCCCATGGTCTTTAGTCGTAAAAAACGGGGTGCCTATCTTATCTGCTATTTCAGAAGGAATGCCGCTACCCTGGTCCTCCACCGTCATAACCACTTCTCCATCTTCCGCATACGTTTTTATCCTTAAGGTTTTGCCATTAGGCATTGCCTGGTAGCCGTTGTGCACAAGATTAAGAATTAGCTGGCGAATTTCTTTCTCATCCAGAAGCAATTCCGGAATTTCCGCCAGTTCCAATTCGATATACTTGTCTGAGTTCATAGCGTCTGCCTGTATTAGCGGAAATAGGGTTTGGATCAAATGATTAAGATTCTGTGATTTTAAATCAACCGGCTTGTTCTTAGCCATGGAAAGATATTCTGTAATAATTGAATTCGCCCTGTCAAGTTCCTCGATCATCAGACTAAAGTACCTCTTGTGATTATCGTATTCCTGCTTCTTATAAAGCATCTGCAGGAAACCACGCACTGTAGTCATTGGATTTCTTACTTCATGCCCGATCCCGGCCGCCATCTCACCGATCAAGTTCAGGCGGTCGAGCCTGGCTATTTCGGTTTCCATCTTCCTTTCATTGGTTATGTCTTTCATCATAACAACACGGCAGTTTTCACCATTTAGATTAATACGTTCGGATGATAATAATATATTTATTACCTTACCTGATTTATTTTTTACTTTTAGATCAAGGTTTTGCAATCTTCCCGTTTCCTTAACCGCAGCAAAAGAAGACTTTATTACATCGTTCTGTTCACTTAAAAAATTCAATTCTTGATATGTGCGGCCCAACACCTCTTCCCGGGTATACTCTGAAACATCCAGGAATCTCTGGTTTACTTCCACAAACCTGTTATCTTTCACCCTGATGATAGCGATCAGGTCCGGGCTGTTTTGAAAAATCTTTTGAAAACGCTCTTCTGATTGGCGCAGGTCCACCTCCCGCAGCTTTTTAGCAAGGTTGCGGTAGCGCTCTTCACCCCGCTTGCGTGCGGTGATATCTAAAAGAGCCATCACAACCTTTTTCGTGCGTGGAATAACGGCGGCAGTTGTATAAATGTCCTTAATGTTTCCCTCCCTGTCTATAAACCGGAATTCATAGTTGCGGGGAGCGGCATTCTTATTAATTCTTATCAAATAATAGTCATTTATCCTATCCAAATCCTCTTTTGCAACAAATTCAGTTATTCTTTTCTTGTTTTCCACTTCCTTTTTACTACAACCAGATAGTTTTTCAAATTCTGTGTTCACCAGAGATATTACTTTATTTTCCTCCAAGATTAATATCGCGGTTCCGGTATTTTCAAAAATCGTCCGGTAATTGTCTTCGCTTTCCTGAAGCTTGTATTGAGACCTCTCAAGCGATGACAACATCTGGTTGATTTGACCCGCCAAGGTGGATAACTCGTCTCTTCCCGTCATTGACACACGGCCCGCGAGGTCACCGTTCGTACTGATCTCCAAAACACTGGTGCTCAGCCGGGCCAACCGGTACAACACCACTTTTTCCAAGAGCAACAGGGCGATCACAGCAAACAACAGGCCGACCACAAAAAGCGACAAGATAAAATACTTTATGCTGGCCTGGCCCTGCTTATAAATCTCCCTGGACATGTCGGTTCTTAAAATAAGCGCCGGCTTGCCGTAGATATCATCCAGTAAAGCATATCCCTCAATAGAATCCGGACTTAGCGGTTGAACAAATATCGGCGACTCTGCCGATAAAAAGGAACGGGCGGCCTGGGTGTCGGGGAACATCTGAGCATCATTCAACCGGCATATAGCCAGAGACAGATGCGCTGTATCAGCCAAACGATTGATTTCAGATGAATTCAGATAGCGTCCCATAATGAGCGTGCCCTTGGCCGGCCCACTTTTTTCACTTGTCAAGATAGGCCGCGAAGCAATAAGCATGGGCCCTTCCGGAAGAATAATAATTCCTGCCATGCCGTCTTTTTGTTCGCGATGATTTAATAGATCATCGCTTAATGAAAGATGCTCTATTATACTGCCGGGAACAGGCGCTTCATTGCTTTTTTCCGGATCAAAACCTTTGCCGTAGACAATCCGGCCGGAGGAGTCGATATATAAAATCAGGTTCAATTTAAGCGAGACGAAAGTATTTTTAGTAAGATTCATATTGATATACTCGTTGCTTGCGTCTTCAATAAATTTATACGTGCTGTCCCATTCAGCCCAGTCGCCGGCCAGACAGTTCAATGTGTCAATATCGTTTAATAAGGCGTCCCGCGCTCTTTCCACGTTCACAGTGACACTTTGTTTCTCAAGATTGGCAAAGCTGGCTGTCAATATGCATTTAGAGATAATGAATAAAATCACAATCAAGCAGACAAGTATCGCACTAAAAGTAATTATTGTTTTTTTACGCAGCGTCATTCGTTTACCACCACACATTAATCACCTGGAAAAACTGATCACATAAAGCGGTATAGCCGAAATAAACATGCACCCATTGACCTTGCGCATGCTTAAATCATCCCTGTGCTTCGTCTTGTTGATTTTTGTCGATAATTATCGAACAATAATTTTAATTCTGTATACATCTTCAATATCCTGCGCTCTTAAAAAAAACTACCCGCAAAAATCCATATAATATTAATATTGGCTGATTAACCAAAGCGAGGACTTTGAGCCGCAACAATTGTTTTAGAGGCTGGAGGGGAACTATATGGCGATGAAGAGGCCGTGCGAGGATGAAAAGACAAGGTCCGGGAAGCGGCGCGGCGACGACAGAAATGCTACGTCGCCGTCATTTGCCGGTATATTTTTCTGCCCAGCCAGCGGGCTGCCAAGTTGAAGCCAAGCACCACCAGGATCAGCACCGCCGCGGAACCGTCCGCCACTCTTCTCAAGTCGGGGATGAGGCCCTCCGTGTTGACCTTCCAAATATGCACCGCCAGGGTTTCCGCCGGGCGGAACGGATTCAGCGGCGAAGCCGGGTGGAAGATGTTCCACTGGCTGAAGTCCAGGGCCGGGCTGGACATGCCGGCGGTAAACAGCAGGGCGGCGGCCTCGCCGAACACTCTGCCGGAAGTGATGATGGCGCCGCTGATCAGCCCGGGGAAGGCGCTGGGCAACACCACCCGGCAGATCGTCTGCCAATGGTTTGCACCCAGGGCCAAGCTCGCTTCGCGCAGGCTGTCCGGTACGCCGCGAATAGATTCCTCAGAGATTCGCACCATCAGCGGCAGATTGATCACAGCCAAGGCAAGCGCCCCGGAAATAAGCGTGTAACCCCAGCCGGTCATGTTGACGAATACCAGCAGCCCGAAAAGGCCCACCACTATTGAAGGCAACGAATTCAACGTTTCGATGGACAGTCTGATTGCTTCCGTCAGCTTGTTGTTCCGGGCGTATTCAGCCAGGTAAACCCCGCCAAGCAAGCCCACGGGCACGGTAAAAACCATGGATAAAAAGAGCAGGTAGAACGAGTTGAAAATTTGCGGTCCAATCCCGCCTCCGGCGCGAACCACTTGCGGGGGTTTGGTCAAGAAATCCCAGCTGATGTATTTTCCCCCGTGGTAGAGGATATACACGATCATCGCGCCAAGAACCGTAATCACCAGCAGTGCGCCGGTCCAGAATATAAAAGTGGCGATTCTGTCGGCAAGGCGGGAATTCATCTGCTTATCCCTCCTTTTCGCACTCCGTAGCGAACTACCAGGATGAAAAAGAACGACATCAACAGGAGAAACAGCCCCATGGACCAGAGGGTGCTGTTCCAAAGGGAACCCATGGGGGTGTTGCCCATGTCCATGGTGATCGCGCTGGTTAAGGTGATCACCGGATCAAGAATGGACGTTGGAATTTTTCTGGTATTGCCGATAACCATCTGGACGGCCAGCGCCTCGCCGAAAGCCCTGGCCAGGCCAAGCACGACACCGGTGACCAGGCCGGAACGAGCGGCCGGAATGAGCACCAGGCGGATAGCCTGCCAGCGCGTGGAGCCCAGGGCCAAGGCCGCCTCCTTGTACTCACGCGGCAGGGATTTTAGACTGTCGGTCAGGATGCTGACTATCGTGGGCAGGATCATCACGGACAGCACCAGAAAGCCCGCCAGAACACTAAAGCCCAGGCCTCCGATGTTGCCGCGGATAAAGGGAACCAGGACGCTTAAACCGATATACCCGTAAACAACCGAAGGGATGCCTGCCAGCAATTCGATAGCCGGCTGCAGGAAGCGCTGTCCCCAGAAAGGCGCGATTTCCACAATGAACACGGCGCAAGTGACACTGAGCGGCGCGCTTAATAAGACAGCCAGCATGGAAACAATTACCGAACCGAAGATGAAGGCCAGCACACCAACTTGCGGGCCGCCTTCCCCCGGCGGACGGTCCGGCAGCCAATTGGCTGAAAACAAAAACTCCTTGATACTTACACCGTATGCTGTAAAGGTTGACAAACCTTTTATGGAAATAAAAATAACAATGGTGATCGTGGAAACAATGGCTATCAGCGCCGCCCCGGTAGCCAGAGTCTTGCCCAGCAACTCACTGCCGGCCGGATTAATTGACTTTAACATTCCTTACTACCTCGTTTCACAATTCCGGGACTATGATTTTCGACATTTGTTTAGTTTAATTCTTTGCGTTCACCGGTCACAAGGTAGACGATCCGCTCGCCAATGTTGGTGGCATGGTCGGCTATCCGCTCCAGATGACGGCTGGCGAACAAGAGAGCGGTAGCTTGATTGATGACCTTGGGATTCTCCATCATTAACACCAGCAGTTCCCGGAAAACCTGGTTGTGCAGGTCGTCTACCAGTTCATCGTCCGCCGCCATTTTCAAAGCAAGCTGGACGTCCTCACGCACATAAGCGTCCAGCACCTCTTTTACCATTATCTGGGCCAAATGAGCCATCCGGGGGATGTCGATCAGCGGCTTGATCAGGGGCTCGTTCGCTATCCGCCTGGCTGACTTGGCAATGTCACAAGCCAAGTCACCCATCCGCTCCAGGTCGGTGATAATCATAAGCCCCGCCGCGATACGGCGCAGGTCCTTTGCCAACGGCTGCTGGGTGGCAATCAGCTTCAAACACTTGTCCTCGATTAGCATTTCCTGATCGTCGATCAGAACATCTCCGTCGATAACACTCTGAGCCAAACCCAGATCTTGTTTAACCAGTGACTCCACCGCCCGGGAGACTGATTCTTCAACGTAAAAGCCCATGCGTAAAATTTCCTGCTTAAGCTCGCTCAAAGCCTGGTCAAAAGTCGTTCTGGTAGCCATATAAGTTTCCCCTCTTTTTTTTCCTAGCCGAAGCGGCCGGTAATATAATCTTCCGTGCGTTTATCACCGGGTTTGGTAAATATTGATTCCGTACCACCGTATTCAATCAGGTCACCGCTTAGGAAAAAAGCGGTAACCCCTGAGACGCGGGCGGCTTGCTGCATGTTATGGGTTACAATAATAATTGTATAATCGTTTTTCAACACCTGAATCAATTCTTCAATCTTCATCGTAGCCAGGGGATCCAGGGCCGAGGTCGGCTCGTCCATCAGCAGCACTTCCGGTTCCACCGCCAGCAGCCGTGCTATGCAGACACGCTGCTGCTGACCGCCAGAAAGACCCAGGGCGGACTTGTACAGCCTGTCCTGGACCTCATCCCAAAGAACCGCGGCGCGCAGGCTCTTTTCCACAATTTCATCAAGCTTGCGCTTGTTTTTTGTACCGTGAATACGCGGCCCGTAGGCTATGTTATCGTAAACCGACATCGGAAAAGGATTGGGGCGCTGAAAGACCATGCCTATCCTC
>NZ_MVQM01000153.1:0-28631 GCF_002067195.1 Pelotomaculum sp. PtaB.Bin117
TGCTGCAAATGAAATTTTAGCAGTTGAATAACCGCACTGTTGCCGATTGTTCTTTGAAGTTGCAGTATATTTTCTTGATTGCTTAAAAAGCCAGGGAGTAAGCCCCTCTGCTCAGTATTATGCTTAGAGGTTTTTGTTTTATCATGTTGTTTCCCGGAAAGATCATGATTATTGCCGTTCGTTTTGGGCGTTTTAGTAAACATTAGCCCCTCCATGAGAATAATTAGATCGAATAATTTGTCTAATTATGTCGAAGCGCATAAAAATAACAACGACCGCCGTAATAATCACAGCGGTCAACCGGCACATTATTATGTTTTGTTTATATTTCGATAATAAATTACATTTTCCTTCTCATGGTTACACATTTGAATTAATTACGTTATTGCCCTGCATCCGGACCATGACGGATAGCTTAAATTTTGAATACTATCGAAATCTACCGCGCCAACCACCCGTAATCCTGCCTACAATCCACGATATAGTCAACATATACCGTCCGATCCTTAATCTGATACAGAATGAGATACCACTTCTCTGCGAACATCTTGTGATATTTATTGAGCGGTATAAATTCAGCGTTCAGAAACGGGAAACGCTCCGGCATTTGATGCAGGGAAAGGATGGTTTCCATAAGATCGTTTTTCATTCTGCGGGCGGCGGGGCTTTTCTGCGCCAGAAAACGGACATGGCCCGCCAGCATCTTTAGCTACTCCTGTGTTAGATGAAATCAAAGAAATTAACGAGGGTGACTGTGTTGAACTTGGAGTTATACTTATAGAGCCTGAACTTGAGCAGGTTATGCTGGCGGCAGAGAAAAAAAGGTCTCTTATCTTTTCAAGACAATTTATGTTTAATTCTTGCTAAAGAATATGGTCGGACGTGTGTAACGAATGACAAACTACTAAGGCAAAAGTGTGATGCTGAAGGCATACCGCTGATTTGGGGGATTGAACTAATTTGTATATTAGTGGAATCTGGCGGACTGCCCGTTAAACATGCAGAGGATATTATACTAAAAATACAAAAAATTAATCATAAATATATCACAGATAATATTGTGGAAAAAGCATTTATGAGACTAGGGTTACTTCCTGAATATCCCTAAAGATTCTCGCAACTATAAGCGGTGCCAGTTCCATGATTAGCATTAGCATCTATTATTTTGCTTTTTAAGCTTTTTAAAAAAGCTTCTCCGTCTACCACCTGCCCAGACTCAATATCCCGCAACCCTGCCACAAGCCCTTTCATAAAACGCAATTCCTCCAGTTTTCGCTGATACTCTTCCACGGATTCAAGCACGGCCGCCGGCCTGCCATGCTGCGTTAAAATAATCGTCCGGCGGTTTTTCTTTAAGCTTTCAAGAATTTCAGAGGTATTGGCGCGAAATTCGGTAACCGGCTGAATATCAGTGGTTAAATCAAGGGGCTCCATATTCTTTCCCCCTAAATCTTTTAAGTTAATTATAAAAGACTTTTAAAAGACATGCAATAACCCTTAAAAGGTCTTGCCGTCATTTACATACCACATATCCAATTGCCTGCCGGAACACTTTTAACAGCTGACGGTCAAATTTTTTATAAATTTAAATATATTTATTGACTTCTAGTATGCTTAAAGGTGTAGTATTCTAATGTAATGTATTACGAACAACAAAAACGGGGGGGAATTAATTATGTTTAATTTTGATTTTTACAACCCGACACATATTGTATTCGGTAAAGACAGGCTTGGAGAGCTTGATAGACTTGTGCCTGCTAACGCAAAGGTATTGGTGACTTATGGCGGCGGCAGCGTTAAAAAGTTTGGGATACTTGACAGGGTCAAGGCTTCTTTGGGAGGCCGGGAGGTATATGAGTTCGAAGGAATAGAGCCAAATCCCAAATATAAAACATTAATAAAAGCATTGGAGGCTGTTCGTAATAACAATATCGATTTTCTACTTGCGGTAGGTGGCGGCTCTGTTATAGATGGAACAAAATTCATCGCAGTTGCGGCTCCATACGAGGAAGAACCTTCAAATCTCCTTAAATTTGGTATGAATCCGAATAAAAAGATTAAAAAAGCAATACCGCTTGGTACAGTGGTGACCTTACCGGCCACCGGATCGGAGATGAACAGTGGTTGTGTCATAAGTTATGAGGACGGGAAATTCGTACTTATGAATGAGTTGCTATTTCCCAGGTTTTCAATATTAGACCCTACCCTCACATACACACTGCCTCAAGATCAAGTTGCGAATGGAATTGTTGACGCGTTTATTCATACAGTTGAACAGTATGTTACATTTCCCGCTGAAGGCAGATTCCAGGACCGTACGGCGGAAGGGATTCTACAGACTCTAATCGAGATTGGGAAAAAGACCATTGGCAATCCAACCGATTACGATGCGAGGGCCAATCTTGCCTGGTGCGCGACCATGGCTCTGAATGGATTGATTGGCGCGGGTGTTCCACAAGACTGGAGCGCTCACATAATCGGACATGAATTAACAGCCATGTTTGGGATTGATCATGGTAAAACACTGGCTATATTGCTGCCATCTGTATGGAATGTGCAGAAAGAACAAAAACATGCGAAATTATTACAATATGCGGAACGTGTCTGGAATATAACTAATGGTGATGAAACGTCCCGTGTAGATTTAGCAATTAGCAAGACTCGTGATTTTTTTGAAGACTTGGGTATTAAAACACATTTGGCCGATTACAATGTTACCGCTGACAAAATTGATGATATTGTAAAAGCTTTGGAGAGACATGGCAAGACAGCATTGTCTGAAACACGAAAGGTAACATTAGCGGTAAGTCGTCAAATTTTAGAAGGCGCGATGTAAAGGAGTGTATCTCTCTTACCCCTCCCCTATCATCCATCGGCCTAACCATTGCCGTGTTGTCTTTCGAACTTAGACTTTCGATCCAAATTGGTGAACCATTATGTAGCACAGTAATGGTCTCGTCCGCATGCAATATTTGCCGTGCCCTTTGAATATCCATTATCATCCCTAATCTTTGGTTTTTATTGAATAATTCCCTCCCCAAAAAGGAATTAATACACCTTGTTCGCTTATACAAACCTGCAAGCAAAAACCAGAGTCTATATTCAATATCTATAATTTCAGATTGAAAGAAGAAGGAGCCTGGATGCCTGCTGAAGTGGAACAATACTTTTTCATCTTTACTGACTCCCTGAACCGCAAGATTGAGCAAAACGTGTCTGAAATTATATTTTTGTCCTATACGGCCGGAATATACCACACGTTTTAAACTCTTTGATTGCTGAGGTAGCAAGATGATAAACTTGTTAACCGGATTGGCGGCGGGATTCTTCGGAGGGCTTGTCGGCCTCGGCGGTGGGGTGATAATGATCCCTCTGATGGCAGTCATCCTGAAAATGGGCCAGCTAAAGGCCCACGGCACAAGCCTTGTATCGCTGGTATTCACCGGAATATCGGGAGCTTTCACCTATGCCTTAAATAGTTCGGTGGATATTACGGCCTCAATCCTTTTGGCGTCAACCGCCATATTCACCGCCAGGGCGGGCGCGCGCTTCGCCAATGCCCTAACAAAATGGAAACTCAAGAGATCCTTTTAAGCCTTTCCATGCTCCCCGGGTTGAATTTCCAGATGTCGCGGTATGCCATGTCCAACAGAAATATCTCATTTCCTTTTATCCTAAAATTTAATATTGCGACATGTTATGACAAATTATCGATATCTATTGAAGTATAATAGACTTAAACCTAAAAAGACGGGGGGACAGAATATGAGTCAAAAAGATCAATTACATAATAACAATAAAACAACGTCGGAACATCGCCTGCCCGTGTCAGGCTTCGATAATTCAAGCAATACGTTTCAACAGGCGCACCCCGCCGTGATTATCCAGCGAGCCATGTCTGCCCCCGGTTCGCTGTCTCCAGCAACTTCAGCGCTCAATTGGCAATCAGGCGGTAGCCGGGCTCTTGATGGCGGCAACCCGGGGAATTCAATCTGGTCCTATCCAGATGAAGGCTGTTGACGACGAGAAAGACATACAGTTGAAAAGCGATCCATTAAATAAAACTCCACAAGCAGAGAATTCATTGCTTCCAAAAAATACTAATAACACAGGAATGCCTGAAGATATACAAGCAAAAATGGAAAGTGCATTAAATACGGGCTTTTCAGAAGTAAGGGTTCATCCCAATTCCCAAAAGGCAACTGATCTAGGTGCGTTAGCCTATACACGAGGCAATGACATATATTTCGCGCCAGGTAAATATGAGCCCGGCAGCCGGGCGGAATGATGCCGCCTTCAGTTTTTGCTATCATTCCACGGCGCCACACAAATGCCTGGCGTCTCCGATTATTCTGGATGTGGTGCTGGCCGTTGTATTCCTTGGTTCCTTGCTTTTCGGCAGGCCCCTGGTTCAGATATTCGCGGAATACGAGATGAAGGATGCCTTTCCGCAAGCATTGCGCGCGCACCCCAAATATGCTTATTTGAATAATATTCTCATAAACGTAAAGCAATCCGGATCGGCATGTTTACGCAGCTTCCCTAAATCTATTGTACTTCAACCAACTCAGCGACGGGCACCTCTCTTACCTCTCCCGTGTCTTCTATCGGCCAAACCATTACTGTGTTGTTTTTCGAACTTAAACTTTTGATCCAAATTGGTGAACCATTATGCAGTACGGTAACGGTCTCGTCAGCAGACAATATCTGCCGTGCTCTTTGCATATCCACTATGATCCCTCAAATCTTTTGTTCTTGTTGAATAATTTTTCCCCAAAAAAAGAATTAATACACCCTATTCGCCGAAGAAGCGGAGGGACGTTCTTTCTCGCTCCCGCTTGTTCAGGCCTTGAACTATGTTTACCGTGATATACCAAGGATTTAAGAGACCAACTCTTTCATTTGAGAAAGTTGAGTTTGCCAATTAAATCTTAATTGAATATATTTTTTATCGCGGGGAACCATTAAGTTTGTAATGAAATCTCAAATACGAGGAGGAAACGCAATGACAGTCGGCTCCCAGGTAAAGCAGACATTATCCGGCCTAAAAAGCGCCCAGGCCAGTCTGGAATCCTTTGCTCTCCAGACACAAAACCAACAGGCAAAACAGCTTTACACCAATGCCGCTCAGCAAACAAAATCCATTATTGACACTCTGGAGCCAAGGATTAATGACATCGAAAACCAAGAACCCCAGTATAAAGGATTTTAACGCTGCGGGTATCCCACACCAGACCGGATCAGAGGATCCGGTCTGGGTTTTTGGGTTTAATTTCATTTTTACATACAGAATATTGTAAAGCGAGAGAGGTAAATTAAGTATGACAATAAGTGCGCAGGTCAGGCAAACCCTGGCCAGCCTTAAGGGCGTTCAGGCCACATTGGAAACCTTCGCTTCATCCGAGGAAAACCAGGAAGCGAAGGCTATACTACGTCGAAATACGCAACGAATTAACCATGTTGTAAGGGATATGGAAAAAAGACTCAGTGTTTTGGAATTTGAAGAGCCGCAATATAAAGGCTTCTAGCAATCACATTATTAAGGAGTAATTCTAATGCCTGAATGGTTAAATATTTTGCTCCGTTCTATTGGTTTATTTTTTCTCACCTTACTTCTTGTTCGTCTCATAGGAAAAAGGCAAACCTCCCGGTTGACCTTTTTTGATCTTATTACCGGTATTGTAACCGGGGTTATGGCTGCCGCCGTTTCCTTAAACCTAATCAAAGACTTGGCCAACGGTCTTATTGCCCTGGCGGTTTGGACCGTATTCCCGGCGTTAATTTACGTTTTATCAATAAAATACAAAACGGTAAGAGATATCGTCCAGGGAAAAGAAACAGTCCTTATTAACCATGGTAAAGTCCTGGAAGATAAATTATTGGAAGCCCGTCTTACACCTGAAGATTTGTTAAGCCGGCTGCGCAAGAAAAATGTTTTTAATTTCGCCGACGTGGAATTCGCCGTGCTTGAACCTACCGGGGAGGTAAGTACCCTTCTTAAGAAAGATAAACAACCTCTTACCGCCAAGACTCTGGGTATAAACGTTGGGCAGGAAAGCGTACCCCAGACGGTTATGCTTGACGGGATTATCATGGATGAACCGCTTACGGCAATGGGACTAAACAGGCGCTGGCTGCATACAGAATTGGAAAAAGTGGGAGTGGCGCCTGAAAACGTCTTTATCGGCCAAGTGGATTCCGTAGGACAATTATATCTTGACCTGTTTGACGATACTATTCAGGTACCTAAGCCCAAAACAAAAGAACTTGCCTATGCCACCATGAAAAAATGTCAGGCGGACTGTGAATTGTACGCCTTAGGGACAAAACAACCGGAGGCCAAGAAGATGTACGAAAAATCTTCTGAGATATTGTCGGAAGTAATTCAGGAATTAGAGCCTTTGCTTAAGCGGTAAGGAAACACGCCTCAAGCTAAGGAATGGGGACCACACCTCCTTTGGAGGAATGTCCCCGGTGGAATGTCCCCTAATCTGGTAAAGGAGGCTTTCTAAATTGTCCAATAAGAAAAAGAAGAAATTAACTCCGGTACAACAGCAGTATCATTCCTTTTCTAAAGCCAGGGAGCCTCAACGACCGGTTCTGCTAAATGTAATCAGGGCATTTTTAGCAGGGGGTACAATTTGTCTTCTAGGGCAATTTATTCAGGATTTTTTTCTCTGGAATTTTAATTTTACCGAGAAGACGGCAGGAGATCCGACAGCGGCCGTGTTGATTTTACTCTCAGTTATTCTAACCGCTTCAGGCGTCTATGATCATATCGCCCAATGGGCAGGCGCCGGAACAGCGGTGCCGGTAACCGGGTTTGCCAATTCCATTGCTTCGGCGGCTATCGAACACCGAAGTGAGGGATTTGTGCTTGGTGTTGGGGCAAGTATGTTTCAGCTGGCAGGTTCGGTAATCGTCTTTGGCGTTTTTGCCGCCTTTGTGGTTGCCCTCATTAAAACTGCATTGACACTGTTGGGGGGCTCCTAGCATGCTGCATGGACACCAAACCTGGGTCTTTTCCAACAAGCCCACCATTTTGTCTGCGGCAGCCGTTGGAGGACCCTTTGAGGCCAAAGGGCCCCTGGCTGA
This sequence comes from Pelotomaculum sp. PtaB.Bin117, assembly GCF_002067195.1. Classification (NCBI taxonomy): domain Bacteria; kingdom Bacillati; phylum Bacillota; class Clostridia; order Eubacteriales; family Desulfotomaculaceae; genus Pelotomaculum; species Pelotomaculum sp. PtaB.Bin117. The sequence continues at coordinate 7,096 of NZ_MVQM01000153.1, forward strand.
GGATTTCGATATCCTGCACGGCGATTTATGGCTCGGGCAGGATAGTTATGAGAAAGCAGAAAAAAAGATGCTGGAAGAGGCATGTGAAACAGCAATTAAAAAGGCCGGTTTGCAAAAACAGGATCTTCAGTTCTTTCTCAGCGGAGACCTGATGAATCAGATTATCTCCAGCAGCTTTGCCGCCAGAACTTTGGCGATACCTTACCTGGGACTTTACGGAGCCTGTTCCAGTTCAATGGAGAGCCTGGCTTTGGGCTCTCTGATAATAGACAGCCAATCCGCCAATTATGTTCTCTGTGGTACTTCCAGCCACAATGCGGCAGCTGAAAAGCAATACCGGTATCCCACTGAATATGGTTCCCAAAAACCTCCTACCGCCCAGTGGACTGTGACAGGCGCCGGTGTTGCCGTCCTTGGCTCTGAGGGAGAAGGGCCACAGGTTACTTCGGCCACCATCGGCAAAGTAGTGGATATGGGAGTAACCGACCCTTTTAATATGGGGAGCGCCATGGCGCCGGCAGCGGTAGACACCATCACGGCCCATTTCAGGGACCTGCGCGTTTCTCCCGGGGATTACGACCTGATCGCCACAGGAGACCTGGGACGGGTGGGACATAAAATTGCCGGCGATCTGTTGAAAAAACATGGCCTTGAGATTCCAGACAATATATTTACAGACTGCGGCTTACTTATCTATTGCGAAGATCAACCTGTCGTAATGGCCGGGGGCAGCGGTTGCGGCTGCTCGGCCACCGTTGCCTACGGTCACATATTAAACAGGATGAAAAAGGGAGAACTGAAAAAGGTTTTAATTGTTGCCACCGGGGCGCTCCTGTCTCCCTTGTCCTACCAGCAGAAGGAGAGCATTCCCGGCATCGCTCACGCTGTTTCTATTGAGTACGACCATTAGAGGTGATTTTTGTGGAAGCTTATTTTTGGGCTTTTGTGGTTGGCGGGCTTATTTGTGTCATAGGGCAATTGCTACTGGATGTCGGGAAGTTTACCCCGGCCCATACCATGAGTATTCTTGTGGTGTCAGGCGCCATTCTGGATGGCCTGGGTCTTTACGAACCACTGATTGATTTTGCCGGCGCCGGCGCCACCGTCCCCATAACCAGCTTTGGGAACGCTTTGGTGCACGGGGCCATGGCTGAAGCTGAACAAGTAGGGATTATTGGAATTCTTACCGGGATTTTTGAAGTGACCAGCGCGGGTATATCCGCCGCCATTATTTTTGGCTTTCTTGCTTCATTGCTTTTCAAGCCTAAAGGATAAGAAAGGTGATACCGTGAAAATCATTCCGAAAGTTATTGTTTTGTCTCTTATATTATTAATGACGGCAGGTTGCGGTACGCTGAACTCTTCTTTAAAAAAGCCGCAGCCGGAACAGCAGATGAGCCGGGATGAAAAACAGATCCAAGTAAATCCTGAGCTTGCGGAAAAAGCAAAGAAAACAGCTGGAACGGTTAAGGGTGTCAAGGGGTGTACAGCCGTTGTGGTTAACAAAGACATATCCACTGCTATTAAAGTGAGCGGCTTTGACAGGCTGCGCTTAAAACCAATTAAAGAAGAAGTGCATAATAAAATAAAAGAATTGAACAAAGACTATAATGTACATGTTACATCAGATAAGAAACTTTTTATGCAACTGCAGCAAATAGAAAATCAAGTAAATGGGCCACAGGAGAAACCGCTGACAGATATACAAAAGAAGGTTATTAAGATAAATAAAGATATTCAAGGATGAAATCTCATGAACTTGCAAAAAATCGCCATGCCATTAATAATTGCCACTGCAGCAGTAATTATGGGAACGTCAACCTGTAAAGCTGCTGATACAACTTCCCTGGAAAATGAATTGCAAGCCAAGGTCAAGGAAATTTACGATGTCCGTGCCCTTGCCATTATTACGGGCGCCGATCCCGGACCGGCCCTGGCCTATTTTGACACCACGGCCCAACTGGGTCGCTGGGCTCTTTCGCACGAGCAGACCAGGCTGAATTTTATACAGTCGTGGGCTGAAAAGCGGGGTGTGCGTTTCACTGAGGCCACGCCTTCACTACACATTCCCTGGTCGCGGGTACAGGAAGACACCGCCGAATTTATTGTTTCCCAAACCCTCCAGTTGGGCTATGTTTATCCCAAAGACCCTACCGTAAACCGCTTTGGTATTGGCACCCGGCATTGGATAAAGCTGGCGCGCAAGGATGGGAAATGGCTCATCCGGCAAGATTTTTATACCGATGGCCTGTTTGATGATGCCAAAGCGCCCGACCCCACACCGGCAGACGGTAATGCCTCCATAGAACCGGTTGAACAATCCGCGTCCATAAAAAACGATTCCCACGCTGTTCTCGACCGGGAGGGAGCAGCCCGGTACGCGGATGAGTACGCCGGCCTGGCCTGGGGCGCCGGCAACGATCATAATTATAACCCGCGTTACGGCAACCTGAACGACATAGGCGGGGACTGCACAAATTTTGTATCCCAGTGCCTGGGGGATAAATCAGGAGGTAAACTCCCCATGGACGGCGCCTGGTACTACCGCCATGATCGAGAAGGCGGCTCAGGCAGTCTGGCCTGGGTGCAAGCCGAAGCCTTTGCCGAGTGGCTCTCATACAGCGGGCGGGGGCAACGGATAGCCTGGGGCACCTTCCCGGAAATGAATCAGCCTGACGCTAAATTTTCCTGTGGAGCTGTGCGGGAACTGCAAAAAGGGGATGTAATCGGTTATGAAGAGAATGGATATATTGAACATTTTGCTATTGTAGTAGGGACCGACTCGAAGGGATATCCAGTAGTGAATGCCCATACGGTAGACCGCTACCATTCCCCCTGGGACATGGGTTGTGATAAAACGACCGTTTTTCACCTTTTTCGCATCAATGATGCATCATTGATTAGGTAAAATTCCACCCTTCATACTGCATAAGCATCAAATCCGATGAAGTTCCAGAATAACGCGTCAGTAATGTCTAATAAACGCCCGGTTTGTTATATTCAATATCTATAATTTCTAAATCAAACCAATTGTAATCTCCTGTATCCAATTTCCAGATAACTTCCCCTCTGGCAGGAATCCTGATACCATTAAACTCCTTATTTTCTCCCATGAGAACTGACCAGGTTTTCATAAGATACTGGCCATTAAATTCCCCGTATCTTTCAGCAACCAGGCTAAGAACCTCACCCTTCTCGTTAAACGTAAATACCCCTGACGCGGTTATCCCCGCGTAGCTCATGGTAGCCCTTGCTGAATTGGCATCGATTTCTTCCCATTTTATGTAACTGCTCAAAGCCGCGGTTGGAAACCACGCCGTCTCAGCCAGATATCGCAACATCGCGCCCTGATCAATTTCTTTTCCCTTGGCATCCGCAACTTTAATCAACGAAAGAACCTTAATGAGCATGTGTCCTTTGCCTTTATTATACATGTCTCTTCCTGTAAAGTATAAAAGTGGCGCCATTCTGACCTTGGCTTTCCATATAAATCCCGGTTCATCTATCGTAAAGTATTGTTCCGCTTCAGCAGGCATCCATGCCCCGTCTTCTTTCAATCTCATAAATACACTTTGCCTTAAACGAACCGTTCTGATTCTTTCCTTGCCAACCACCTGGGACTGCACCAGCCATTTTTGAACGATGGGCGGCAACCCTTCCAAATCAGCTTTTTGAATAATCTCACCTTGATTATTCACATTATTAAAAAGTTCTCCAACTTCTCTTTTTACATTTTGGTTGAACCGAAAATCCGCTATAAATGAAACTGCTAGAATCAAGATTATGAATGCCAAAATAATTAACGCTACAAGCATAGCTTTGGGCATATAAGCAACTCCCTTAATTATTCATTTAATTCCCGTATAAAACAATGAACACAAAGCTAACCACTGTCAACCGGTAAAAATAGCCTACTTGTAAGTACTATTTATAGTTTATCTATTCTCACAAATTTTAAATAAGCTTAAGATTACAACAAAAAATCCACTGCGTTCCACCAGCGGATTTGCCTAGAATATATCTCGCTTACTTGTATGCCAGTATAAGTCCGGCGAAACCGGCACCGGATTGCAATATCTATAAAAGCTACTATTGAGCTGATTATAAATAGCTGAACTGCAACAGTGAGGATTGATTTAGACGGTATGTTTAAGGAAGTGTCAACAACCGGCACGTCCTTGGAGCCTGATGGATACACTTTAATATAATAAGTGCCGGACTGAGCAGGAAAGTATTCGGTAAAGTCACGGTAAGCAAGACCTCTGACGATAATTTTTTCGTTGGCATAAACATCTAAGGGCGGAGCGTCCGGGCAAGCATTCATTATTCGAATACAGGAAGACATAATATCAGCCTTGCTCAGGACTTTCCCGCGAAAAATCCCGGCAGTTTTCTCCCACAGCCAGGCCAGGTCTGCGACGGCTTCCAGGGTCACGTCCAGTACGGGTAAAAAGATTGGTATGGTAAACCCTCTTCCATTTTTTCTTATCCGCACAAAAACAAAGTAACTGCGGCGTGGCATGCTAGTCCACATAGACCTCCACCCTTACTCTTCCTTCTTCCTGGTCCTCAACGTCGATGTCGACCAATTTTTCATCTACCAGGCCCTGGTCGATAATCTGAATCAATTCTTCCAGGTTCATACTGGTAAGATCTATCCCTTTCTTTTGCATCTCCAAGCGCGCGTCCTCCGGGATAAACTTCATGCCAAAGACGGCGACCTTGGAAAAAGCCTTCATCAGTTTCAAGGGAATGTTGATATTTACTTTCTTTGTTTTGTCCCCGCTCACGCGCACCCGGAGAAACCTATCAGGGCCGGGGGAGGATGGCTTTTCCTCCGTCTCTTCCAGCGCTTTCAGCAAATCCATACCTTCGGCAGGAGTGATTTTCCCCTCCTGGATCATTTCCAAAATTTTAATTTTTTCGCTGTTCATTTGACTTAACTCCTTTCCAATCATTACAGAAGACTACTTTCCGGCTTTTTTAAGCTGCCGGATCGCGTCCTGGGGAGTGATTTCCCCTTTGTCCAGGGAGAGTAGTATTTTTTCACGGCTTTCCCTGTCTCCCTGGAGGTCAACCTTTTCCGCCCGGTAGCCTAAAGCCTGAATAACCCCCTCCAGGCGGTTTCTGACCGTGGGATAGGAAATGCCCAGTTCTTTCTCTACGTCTTTTATATTACCCCGGCATTTAATAAAGACTTCGATAAACTCCACCTGCTCATTTGGAAGGCGGCAGAATTTGCATGTGTCAAATTCACCTTCCAGATTTGTCTGACAGTGCGTACAGGTTAGTTTGCTCACCAGCATTTCGTAGCTGCAGACGGGGCAGCGGCCCGGATACCTGTATCTGATTTAATTCACCTCCAAACAGTGCTTTTTTAAACAGTGCTTTTTTAACCGATTTTTATATTCTCAAGAATAATATAGCGCAGCTTATTTATAATATCAATATATTGTTTAATATTATTAATGTACTGATTAATAATATTAATATAAGGATTATAGCCAATTACTATTCGTGGGTCAAATACAAAAAAAAGGCTGTTCCATTCCTTCGAACTCGCCTGGAAGCTTTACTTATCTTTATTATGCACTATGCCGACCACAGCCCACGCAAATCTCCTAGACTTCCCTTATCTGTCCCAGAATAGTCGGATCTTTTATTTTGACATCCTCGGTAAGGAAAATAATCTTTGATATTATCTCGGCTGTTTTTGGGTCGTCATCTAAAAAGGAAGGAAATATGGCCTCTGTGCTGTAAATGAACAGATAATATAATACTGGAGGATTAAAAAGTAGCCTTCTGAGTTGCTCATTTCCTTTTCCAACTGTTATTACTGAACTTCAGACTGGGGTTTGGGTGTCCTTAAATATTTTACACTCATCCATAAGTGAAAATTCCTGATATTCCGGTGAAGACCAGCGCCACAAGGTTTGTGCCGAGGGCCTTGTGCTGTCCCATTTTCAAATTGATACGGGGATAGAAAAGATATTAAAAATTTGTAAAAAGCTCAATACCAGTTGAGGATCGAACTGGCTTCCGGCGCACCTCTTTATTTCCATAATGGCCCTTTCATGGGGCATTGCCCTACGGTATGGCCGGTTGCTTGTCATCGCGTCGTAAGCATCTGCAATGGCCAGAATGCGGCACTCCAGAGGTATTTCCTTTCCCTTTGAGCCAAGGGGGTAGCCTCTTCCATCCCACCACTCGTGGTGTTTAAGAATCCAGTCTGCAATTGGGGCCAGGTCGGGCGCTGACTGTGCGATACGATGACCGATTTCAGTGTGCCTTTGCATTTCTTTGAATTCCTCAGAAGTTAAGGGGCCAGGCTTAAAAAGAATTCGGTCGGGTATCCCTACCTTGCCAATGTCGTGAAACTGAGCAAATAGTCTGAGGTCAGTTATCTTGTGCTCCGGCAAGCCAATCAATTTTCCTAAACCTACCACCAAATCCTGCAAGCGGTCTGCATGACCTTCCGTTATAAAGTCTCTCTCCTTCAATGCGTTCATAAGGGTTTGCACTATAGCGCTGCGGGCACTCTTGCTTTGATGGAGTTTCTCACGGTACATATTATTGTCAGCTTCTCTATAAAGATCGCGGATACGCGATGCATCGCTGGTTGCGGCCCCTGTCGATATACTTAGAGGTAGTTCAGGGTGGGCGGCGTTGTAACCTTCGACGGATTTTCGAATTCTCTCACAGGTTTTCTCAACAGAGCTGCTGTTGCAGTTCGGCAGTAGCGCGGCAAATTCATCGCCGCCGATGCGGGCCACTGTGTCACCTTCCCGCAACGATTGTTTTAGAACTCCGGCAACCGCAAGAAGCAGCGCGTCCCCCCTGTCGTGCCCCAGGGTATCGTTGACAAGTTTAAGTCCGTCCACGTCGCAGACGATTATACTTAGAGGGCCCGGGCAGATTCTCTCGCAGCGCTGCATTTCATGTTTAAAATAAGTTCTGTTGTATAGTCCGGTCAGCGAGTCATACAAGCTAAGGGCCTTGAGTTGCTCCTCTATCTTCTTACGCTCGGTAATGTCTATCAAAATCCCGCGTAAACCGGCGGGTTTGTTGCCTTTTATAATAAGAGACGCGTGTATCGCAATTTGAACGGTGGAACCGTCCCGCCTTTGTGCTGTATATTCATCTTCTCCAATTTTTTCTCCGTTTAAGATTCTCAATATATTCTGTCTAGCCCTGTCTCTGTCTTCCGGAACAATAAAATCCAGGACATTGATTCCCTTTTCAAACTCCTCTCTTGTACCGTCAAACAAAATGAACGCGCTCTGATTCCCCCTACCGAAGATTTGATGCGTGAACATGGTATGCTAAAACGTATTTTATTGATTTCGGGTTTTTTTGTATAAGAAAAGAGCCCGATGAAGGCTCTTAAAGATATTCACGAATAATAAAACCGCTTCGGTTAGAAACGGTTATCGGTGCGCGCCAGCCCTGGTTTTTTATTATTTTCGCCAGCAGTTGAATCTGCTTGTCCGGGTGAGTACCGGAGGCTCTTCTGGTCATACTTCAATTGCGATTCCCTGCCGGACAGCCTATTTATTAATCCTAACTTAATATTTAAGCGTTTAAGCGTTGCCTTATTTCTTCAGCAATTATCTCAATATCAACGTTTCCATCGTCGGAGTATACACTTTTACATTCTAACCTATACTCGGGAATTGTTTCCGCCGCTTCCCTTACCCTGAATAAAGGAGACAGCGCTGTATATTCAATCACATCTTTAGTATATTTATATTCAGCCCTCATGATAATGGTTTTTGCAAACAACTTAAGCAAATCTTCATTGTTATCGCCGCGAATTAAATCCCTTTGGATGTTAAACTTACCAATCCTATTTATTAAATCGCTCACAAATAAAACCTCGTCTACTCTTAATGTCAATGAACAAACTAATGATATTTTAGATTTGTCAAATTGTCAAGTTATGGCCAAACAATATCCTTCACCCAACTCGGTGATGGGTAAATTAATGCGCCTTATTCGCTCATCCGCACTTGTAAGCAAAAAACAGTACCAGTAATATAACTGCGAACACTAATACAGCATCCGTCCAAATTTTTGCTTTTCGAACTAAATGCATGGCCTTAAAATGCGCCTCTGAGACAACAGGTGCAGGTATCATCTTTAAAATAAATTCCGCCCCGAGCGGAATGAGGAGCATATCATCGATGTAACCGAGTCCGGGAATAACGAAGTCGGGAAGGAAGTCAACGGGACTTATAACATAGGCCGCCAGCAGCATGAGCAACGCTTTTGCCCGCCAGGGGACCCGCGGATCCTTGCTTGCGTAATAAAGTGTAAATATATCAGACTTCAGCCTTTTAATCCAATACCATAAACTTTTCAATAGAGATCCCCTTTCAAAGAGTCCCCGGCAAGACAAGCCTTAATACCGGCGGGAACCTTCCAAAGTAATAGTCTGCTCATGAGACTACTTGTTTATATTTCCGGCTTAAATACGCTATACTTACGAACTCATCCCGGCAAATTGGGATTGGATTTTGACAGCTGCCTGGTTCAAAAAATGGTGTGCTGCAATGAAACAGTACACCATAATTATACACCTGTGTATTATGTAATATAAAATATCCTGGCGCAATCTGATGAATGCCCGCTCCTGACTCGGCTAATAGCTGCACCCATAAAAATCACGGTCTAGAAACAGATCTTCTGATATTTTTGATACTTCTACCACCTGCTTAATAATACTCAATATGTCCTCAGCCAATAGGCTGTCTCCAATCTGATAACATATTTTCAGCGATTCGGACCATAACCCAAGAGCTTGTTCTTCATCTCCCCCAATCATCAAGATTAACGCAATTGTGTGCAACGTAGCCGCCTTGCCTCTATTGTCCCCAATTGAATCCTTAATCGCCAGGGATTCTTTCAACAGTTCTATGGCGCGCTCGTCGTCTCCCCGCCGCTCCAGCAGCCCGGCCAAATTATCCAACGTGGCCGCCTTGCCTTTGATGTCCCCGATTGTCTCATCGATCTTCAGGGATTCTTCCAACAGTTCTATGGCGCGCTCGACCTCTCCACGCTGCGCCAGCAACCCAGCCATGTTATTCAATGTGTCCGCCTTGCCTTGAGCGTCCCCGATTGAATCCTTAATCGCCAGGGATTCTTTTAACAGTGATGCTGCGCGCTCAGATTCTCCACGCTGTGCCAGCAACCAGGCCATGTTATTTAACGTGTCCGCCTTGCCTTGAGCGTCTCCGATTGAATCCTTAATCGTCAGGGATTCTTCCAGCAGTTCCATGGCGCGCTCGACTTCTCCGCGCTGCGCCAGCAACCCGGCCATGTTATTCAACGTGTCCGCCTTGCCTTGAGCATCCCCGATTGAACCTTCGATCGCCAGGGATTCTTCTAACAATGCCAAAGCACGCTCGGTTTCTCCGCGCTGCGCCAGCAACCCGGCCTCATTATTCAACATGTCGGCCTTGCTCTTAGCGTCCCCGTTTGACTTATCAGTTGCAGGGAATTCTTCGTTCAGTGCCATTGCTAGAAATGCTCCTTCCATAATAACGTTATTTGTTAAATGCTTGCAGGTACTCATGTTATTTTTATACTTCGATATTTTACGGTATAATCCTTCATAAGCAGGCAGGATATATTTTTACCATAGAAAATACACGGGTTGTCTGCTTCCATTGTACATTGGCCACGGTATGAGTATCGCCGGCATTCACTGTTGCCGCCGGCGGAATTCCAGGTAGGAAAAGGCCACGGGAATAATCACCGCCAGGCCAAGAGAGACACCCATAATCACGGCTCCCGCCGCGCCGCCGGCCAGCGCCGCCGCCAGTCCAGCCAGACCGGCGGCCACCCAAAGCCGGGCGGCCAGCCGGTGCGTCTTCTGCCAGACCGCTTCATTGGCCAGCGTCCACGGGGTTTTAATGCCTACAAAGTAATTTTGCCTGATCTGTCCCATAAAATTGCCCATTACGATAAACAACACAGCAATACCTGTTATAACCACTCGATCCACAGGTACCTGGTATCCCTGCGCATTTGCCACAATGACAGCATATAAGCCAGTCATGAAAATAACCATAACAGCCCTTAACAGCCTGTATGCGCCGGCAAATTTCTGGTAGTTCTGTTTTTTGGGGTCGATTAGGGGCAGAAACAACATCAAAATATATATGGCGGCGGTCATTACTGGTATTCCAAAAGCTCCCCAAAACCGGGAAGAATATCTATCCACCTCACCCGCCAGGTTCCAGTGGCTGGCCACCTGCTCCGGCAGATGCGGATAAATGATAAAGCCCGCTATTAATGCCCCGGTGACAATTAACAGCAGCGGCCATTCTCCTCTTATGAAAACATGCCAATTGCCTTTTTTATTCTCAGTTTTCACGCAAGCTCACCTTTCCTTCCGTTCCAAGATCTCGGAAAACCAGCCCATTATCTCTTGAAACACGGTCATATTCAACGAATAGTAAATATATTGCCCCTGGCGTTCGTCCAGCACCAGCCGGGACTGTTTTAAAATATTCAAATGATGGGAGATGCTCGGCTTGGTAATATTGAATTGCTCCGCGATTTCCCCGGCCGTCATATCCCGTTCCCGCAACAGCCTGAGAATCTTCCTGCGCGTCGGATCGGCCAGAGCCTTGAATGTAGCGCTAACCAAATCCCCCTCCTCCTTTAGTTTGATATTTAGATAAATATCTAAATATATTATATATTTTTATATAGCGCTCCGCAAGCCCCTATTTTAGTTTGGCACGACGCTCCATCTGTTCAGCACCCCATCTGGCAAGTTCATCAAGCGCCGGCAGCAGGCTCATCCCGGCTTCGGTTAGGGAGTATTCCACGCGGGGTGGTATTTCCATGTATTGGACACGATGAATTAAACCGTTTTCTTCCAGTTCTTTTAAGGATTGGGAGAGCATCGTATTGGTTATGCCGGGAACTTTTCTCTTTAGCTCATTATAACGCAACACCGCGTTTTGGTTGAGGGCCCATATGATTGGAAGCTGCCACTTTCCTCCGATGATGTTCAGGGCATATGCGACGGGGCAGACGCTGACATTTTCAAAAATTACCTGTTTATTGTTCATGGTTTGTTTTTCCAATACTCATAATATCCTGACCAAGACAGAAATAACTGCATACTTGATTTTTTATTTCTTTCTCATAAGATACTATCATAAACAAAAAACTAAAGTAAAGGAGTAAATATTTATGGATGAAGTTCTTAAATTCCTGACTGATGACCCCTCCGTGTTTTATATTGCTACAATTGACGGTGATATGCCCAGGGTGCGCCCCTTCGGATTCGCCATGATCTATGAAGGAAAGCTGTGTTTTTGCACCAGCAACCAGAAAAAAGTATACAAGCAACTCAAAGCCAACCCTAATTTTGAAATCTCTAAAACGGCGAAAGATGGCGAGTGGCTGCGCTTAAACGGCAAGGCTGTATTCAACACCACCAAGCAATCCAAGCAAGCCGCGCTTGATGTAAATCCCATGCTCAGTAGAATGTACAGCGCCGACGATTCTATTTTTGAAATATTCTATATTGAAAACGCGGAAGCGACATTTTGTAATATGAAAGGCGCGTCCAGAACGATCAAGCTGTAGATACTTGAATCCGTTATAGAATGACTAATATGCCGGAAATGACAGGGAGGCTGTTGTTTCCGGCGTTGTTATTCTTTACGGGCCGGTTTGATAAAAATATATTTGCCGCCGCCACAATACGACAAAATTTTTATTTATAGTATGTTATAGTAACATGTAGAAATTTAATCCAATATGGCTATATTGATCAAATTAAGTTATATTCGCACTACAATATTATTTTTGGAGGAATGGCTAATGAAAATTTTTAAAATGAGTTTACTGGTGATCGTGGCATGTTTTTGCTTAAGCATCACCACAGCCGGGTGGGCGTCGCAGGAAACCAAAATACACCCCACGATCCGTATTCAAAAAGATAAGGCTAAAAATATAACCGACAATAATATACCGGGATATAATCCTTACCAAATTAAAAAAGCATATGGAATAAACAACTTGCCGTATACGGGAGCAAAACAAACAATCGCTATTATTGAGGCATTCGGAAGTCCAACCATCAAGAATGATCTCAAAGTCTTTGAAAAAGAATTTAAATTACCGCCTGCCCACCTGGAAATCGTATATCCTCAGGGTCCCCCTTCTGAAATCAACCCATTGTGGGCCGGTGAGACCTCCCTTGATGTTCAATGGGCTCACGCCCTGGCTCCTAAAGCAAAAATTATGCTTGTAGTAGCTAAATCCGATTCAGCGGAAGATCTTATCGAAGCTGTCGATTACGCTGTATATAAAGGCGCTCAGGTGGTTTCCATGAGTTGGGGCGGTGAAGAATTTCCCGAGGAGACTTCTCTGGAAGATCACTTTAAGCATCGCGGCACGGTATTTATCGCTGCGTCAGGGGATTCAGGCTCCACTATTTTATGGCCCGCGTTATCACCTAACGTTATCAGCGTGGGTGGGACAACCCTCCCGTTGGATTCCAGGGGTAACTTGACAGGACCTGAGACAGCATGGACATGGTCGGGCGGCGGGATTAGTGTATATGAGCCGTTACCGGACTATCAAGACAAGTATGGCATTTCAGCTGATGGACGGGGTGTTCCTGACGTATCCTTTAACGCTGATCCCGAAACGGGTGTTGCCGTATATCTTAGTACCCCCATCCAGGGAAGTGTAGGTTGGTTTGAAGTGGGCGGCACCAGTTTTGGAGCACCTGCGTGGGCAGCCATCATCGCCCTTGCCGACCAAAAGCTTTCAAGGCCTTTAACCGATGGGCATGACGCGCTTTACCAGTTGGGCTCCGGAGTCAACTATTCAAAGAATTATCGAGATATTACAAGCGGCGGAAATGATAGTTACAGCGCCGGACCTGGTTACGATTTTGTTACAGGTCTTGGAAGCCCGAAGGTAAACAAGCTAATTAATAAATTAAGGAGCCATAAGAATGTTGGTGTTTATAATATTGATGATGTAGATGCTGATGTGGATGATGATGTGGATAAGTAACAGCCGTAACAAGCCGAGGACGTTCTTTTTGCTTCCATTTTAAAACTTAATAATTTAACTGATGATGAGGGGGTGGCAATCACCCCCTCATCAGTGTCAGCCTCCATTTTTATATATGATAAGCAATTGTTTAATATTACTGATTATGTGATATAATATTACTGAAATTGTAATATTGATAGAGGTGATCTTAGTGTTATTCCCACTCGGTGGTCCGGTACCGGAAAGTGACATTGTCGGCAGGGAAGATTTTATTATATCCCTTGAAACCAGATTGACCGAAGGCCAGAGTGTGATGCTCGCGGGACCGCGCAGGATTGGAAAAACCTCTATTGCCAACGAAGTGTCGCGCCGGTTGCAGAAAAAGGGGTTTTACGCGGCTTCGGTCGACTTCTTCCGCACATCAAGCAAGAGAAACATCGCTGAATCCATCGTCAATAGTTGTCTCGAAAACAGAACCGGCATAAGAAAAACGTTAAACGCCGTATGGGACCGGGCGAAGCTGCTGGCCGGCGCCGCTAAGATTGCGGTCAAGGTGGAGGATCTGGAGCTAAATATCGGTTTTCCAAAGAAGGAAATAGATGATGAGGCACTTTTGGAATACGCTTTAAATCTGCCCGATGTTCTCGCTGAAAAGGACCATAAGCGTATGGTAATAGTCTTTGACGAGTTCCAGGATGCCGGTCAAATCGGTGGAATCGACATATACAAGGTTATGCGTTCTCATTTTCAGCATCAAAAAAATGTGGCATATCTTTTTCTTGGATCGAAAGAAGGCATGATGCAATCCCTTTTTGCAGGGAAGAAACACGCTTTCTATCGTTTTGCCACGGTTCTCCCCATCCCGCAGATACCGGAAGAGGCGTGGATTGGTTATATTACCCGCAAGTTTAATGAAAAAGGTATTGAGGCAAGCAGCGATTATGTCCCAAAAGAGATCGTTCGGCTGGCCGGGGGACATCCACAGGATACGATGCTTATTAGTACGGAGGCATATTATACGTTGCTGGAAACCGGGGAAAAGAGATTATCCGGCAAGATAGTAAGAATCGCTTATGAGCGAGCCATAGTTTCTCTTACACCTGTCTTTGATGAAATATTAGGCGAGGTGGGTAAAAAGCCTTTTGTCCGGGAAGTCCTTCGCCGCCTTGCCGTGGGAGAAGTAATTTATAAGGATAAGAACAACCCAAATGATATTAAGCGTGCTATTGATCAACTCATCATGAGCGCGGTAATTGAAAAAGAAGGCCGGGGCAAGTACAAGTTTGTTGAACCGATGCTGAATGATTATATTCAAAGGAATTATTAGATCCGCTCTGGGGCTGCCTGCTATTTCCATTATTTTGCTTTATATAATCTTCTATTATCCAACACCCAAATTCTTTGAGAAAAATCACCCTTGCCAATATTTTCAAGGGCCTTTTCGATATCAAACATCCTGGTATCAATTATATCAATATAATGCAATAATTCTGCCTCAGGTATTTGGGGTCTGGTTGGGCTACCATATTCAGGTTCGTAATGATGTGACAGGATCATGTGTTGTAACAATAATGAAATTTCCTCATCCGCTCCGATTTCCTCTGCCGCAAAAGCTATCTTTTTGATTCCTTGAACAATATGACCCAACAGGTTTCCCTCAATAGTGTAATCTGTTACAATGCCAAGTTCATTGGCATCCATTTCATCAAGCTTAGCTATGTCATGTAAAATAATGCCGGCATACAGCAAGTCGGTATTAATAAATGTGTAAATTTCACTCAGTTTCTCACCGCTCTTGAGCATAGTCATAATATGATAGAGCAGACCAGACCTGATAGAATGATGATTCTTCTTAGCCGCGGGGTAAAACATTAACTTATCTTTACTGTCGTTTAAAATCCTGCTAACAATTTCAAGCACATCACGGTTCTTAATTCTAGATACATATTTTAATATTTCTTCATACATAAGATCCGGTTGACAGGGAGCCATTGGAATAAAATCTTCAATATTGATTCCATCCGTGCCTGCGGTTAACCTTATTTTTTCGATTCTGCATTGAAGTTGATTTTGCCATTCAGTTATTATTCCTTTAACCTTTACCACTACTCCAGCATAATATCTATGTTCATCACCTTCGGATACATCCCATATTTTTGCATTGATCGTACCGGTTTTATCGGATAGTATCAAATCAAAATATTTTTTATTGTTGCTTGCTGTTTTACACTCTATCGCTTTTATAAAATAAAATCCATAAGCCACATCGCCTAACCTTAACTGACTGATTGTCTTATATTCCAATGCCTCACATCCTCAAATATATTTTTAGCTGGGGTAACGTTTTAAATTCCGGAGATTCAGTTTCATCTATCGCTAACTTAACAGCAGCTTCCAAAAGGTGATTATTACTCAAAAATTTCATAAGACTTGAGTTTTTTTTAATATCTTTTTCTTCGTAATACTCTTTTCCTTGCAGAGTAAACATTCCTTGTATCGGCAATCCATCATCCGGTTTCATGTCGTCTTCATTTTCTTCTGATTCCATTCTCTGAACCGGCAAACCGACAGGCTGTTGCCGCAAATGAGATTTTAACAGCTGCATTACAGCGCTATTACCGATCGTCTTTTGAAGTTGCATTATTTTTTCTTGAGTAAGTAAAAAGCCAGCGGATAAATGCCCTTGCGAATTGTGCTCAGCCTTTTTCTTGCTGTCGTGTTTTTCAGAAAGATCATGATTATTGGCCGATTTCGGTGCTTGTGTAAACATTGGCCCCTCCAGGAAAGTTTATTGCATTAAATAAATTGTCATATTATGTCGATTTATATAAATACAAATATTGACCGACGTTATACGCCGGTCAATTAGCATGCCATTATCATTTTGTTATATTTCTACAATTTTATCAAGGTTCCTTCTTAAATGGTAATTGATAAAATAATGCCGGGTTAAATTTTATATAACCCGGCATCGCTGAGTGGCAATTTCCTACCTGATCATCTCTAAAAATGCTTCAACCCTTGTTTTCAGCTGTCCCGAATCTTCCTGGCCGTAGTCAGTTTCAACTTTCAACAAGGGGATGCCTTGTTCTTTCAACACCTTCTCCACACGATTGGCCTCGATCATGTAAGGGTCGCAAAAGGCCAGGGAGCAGTGAATAATCCCATCGGCTTTGTATTCTTTCGCAAGACTGACCAGTTTCTCCATCCTGCCTTGATTAGGAGTGAAGCAGGCGCAGTTTATGCCGAGATATCTCTCCCCTATGGCGCCGACCATCTGTTCCATGTCCGCGCCGTCCTCCATCACAGTGTTTTCGAAATAGCGAAGGCCTGTGCATAGTTCCTCGGCCACGATGACCGCCCCGCTGCCTTCAATGATATGAGGCATTTTCCAGTTCGGTATGGCCATCGGCGTACCGGTAACGATGATTCGCGGAGCGCCCGGTTCCTGGACGCCCTTGCCTTCTTTAACTCTTGTTTCAAGCTCGTCACATAGTTGATTAACCATTTTGGTAAATCGGTCAACATCGTCGTACATGGCTATTTGTTCAATTAAAAGGCAATCCTTGCCGCTGATCGGAGAGGGGTTGTTCTTGCGCAGTTCGGCAAGCCGCAAAAGAACCTTGCGTTTGCCGTTCACCTCTTTAATCGAGCGGCTCAGGGATTCCGCGTTAATTTTCACGCCGGTGATTTCTTCCACCCTGGCCATGAAATCCTGAAGTTCGCTCTTCCACAGGGACTTGTCCTTTTCCCGCCTCATCTGCGGCGTCTCCAGCACATGGACGGGAACGTAATCATTCAAGATTTCAAAAGCTTTCTTTTTACCGTCACATGTGGTTTCACCCACCACCATGTCGCAGGATTCGAAATATGGACAGACTTTGGCTAATTTAAATCCCATAAAGGACTTGATCAGGGGACAGATATTTCTGGGCAGAACAGTTTCAGCTTGAGTGACCCCTATTTCAATCCCCGAGCACAGGCCGATGCAAATGCCTCCGGCAGCGCGGATAATTTCCTCCGGAACAAAAACGCAGAAAGTACCGATTACCTTGCCGCCATTGGCTTTGTGCTCCTGCAGTTCCTGTATGCGCAGCCCATGTATCTCGTTAACGACAAAATCAAAATATTCCATGCCGGCCGGACGGTTTTCCTGCTGCAGATATACCTCCCCGTATGTGGGCGGCAAGACTTGCAAAATCTGGTCGTGAGCCTCCAAGTCAATTCCGATGGATTCCCACATCGGACGGTAATCAGTTGCCATAATACATCATCTCCCCACATTAACCAACTTCTTTTTCTTTGCTCTTTCTGACTACAGTTCTCTCTCCCTCGGGAAGAGGCGGCGGAACGGGCTCGCCGACGATTTTCCGGATCGCGCTGAAGCGAGGCGGGCAAGCTTCAAAGCAAGTCCCGCATTTTACGCATTTCTCCTGCTCGATCACGTGGACCTGGCCCTTGGCGCTGATGATCGCCTCCACGGGGCATCTCCTGGCGCACGTCATGCAGGCCTGGCATTTTTCCGGGTCGATATAGTACGAGGGTACTTCGCGCAGCAGCTCGTCTATCTCGTCACTGGTGTAAAGATCGTTGTACGCTTCATGATTGTCACATATATGCAACGCCAGCTTATCCCTCTTCGCCAGCTTAATATAGGGGATTAGCCTGGTCACTTCTTCTAGTCCGGACTTCAATTCAGCTTCACTAATGCCTTCGGCTTTGCCCAAAGGGCCCATCTTCTCTATTTCCGCGCCGAACTCGTTCATAATGTTGGCGAAACGGATTCCTTCACCGGCGGACACCCATTCTATCCTCAACCTTTTGGGGTTTATGCCGATGTGCTCCAGTAATTTTCTGCATAGCTGAACCATGCTGATCGCTTCGTAGTTCCCATGGGTAATGTAATGGCAGTCGTCAAGATGGCAGCCGCCCACAAACATCGCGTCCGCTCCATTTAGGAAAGCCCGGAATATGTGTTTCATATCGACTCTGGCTGAGCACATCACTCTGATCAACCTTATATAGGGGGGATACTGAAAACGGGAAACCCCGCAAAGATCCGCGCCTCCGTAGCAGCACCAATTGCATATGATGCCGATCATCTTTGGTGTAAATTTAGCTTCAGCACTCATTTTTATCTAAACTCCTTTGTTATTAATCCCGGCCTTGGCCTTGTTCATTACACAAATGATTCTTTAAAACGCGCGTCAATCTGATTTAATAGCTCTTCATCGGTATAGTGTTTCAGCTGAATCGCTCCTGTCGGACACTTTGTGTTGCATAGGCCGTCTCCTTTACAGAGAACGGGAATAACTCCTGCTTTTTTGCCTTGTTTTGTGTCACGAAGTTCTATGGCGCCGTAGGTGCACGCCGTGACGCACGCCCCGCAGCCCATGCACATGCGCTCGTTTACCGCGCAAACGGAGCCCGAGGCCACCACGGTATCGTTCGCAAGCAGGGTCAGGGCCCGGCCGGCGGCTCCATATGCCTGGCTGACTGTTTCGGATATAAGCTTGGGATAGTGGGCTATTCCGCACAGGTAAACGCCTTCCGCGCCAAAGTCAACGGGTCTTAATTTGACGTGGGCTTCTTGGAAGAATTCATCCGGACCCAAGGATACTTTAAATAATCCGGATATTTCTTTTCTGTCCGCGGCGGGAATAACGGCGGCGGCTAAAGCAAGCGCGTCGGCGTCTATTTCAAGCTTTTTGCCTAAAACGGGATCGGTCGCGGTAATCCGCAAGAAACTGCGGCCATCTTCTTGAACAGCTTCTACTTGTGGTTTATTATCGGGCTCGTAGCGGATGAACCTGACGTCTTTACTTGCCGCTTCCCGGTAATAATCTTCTTTGAATCCATAGCTTCGGACATCCCGGAAGAAAATGTAGATGTCCATTTCGGGGTTTATCTCTTTTAGTTTCAGGGCGTTCTTGATGGACTCGCTGCAGCATATCCGGCTGCAGTAATTTCTGTCTTCTTGTCTGCAGCCTACGCATTGGATCATTGCTATGCTCCCGGCGTTAATTACTTTTTCGTCTCCTTTGGTGATTCTTTCTTCCAACTCGAGGTGGGTCATTACTCTGTCATCTTCGCCATAAAGATACTCGGTGGGTTTGTATACTTCAGCGCCGGTGGCGATGATAGTTGCTCCATGTTTTATCTCAATGACCCTTCTGTCAAACTTCACCTTGGTCGTGAAATTCCCCACGTAACCGGTTGCCTCGGGGATGGTGGCGCCGGTATATACGTGTACCAGGGGATGCTGGTACACTTTGCGGATAAGATCCCGCAGGTATGCTTGAACGTCCATCCCTTCCAGGGTGTAATGTATTCTGCGCGCGATTCCGCCTAATTCTTTTTCTTTTTCCACCAGGTGCACTTCATGTCCCTGGTTGGCTATGGAAAGGGCGCTGGTCATGCCGGCCACGCCTCCTCCGACCACTACCGCTCTTTTGTCGACAGGCAGGTCGAATTCCTGCAAGGGCTCTAAATGGATGGCCCGGGCTACGGACATCCGGATTATATCTTTTGACTTTTGGGTGGCCGCTTCTTTTTCTTTGGAGTGCACCCAGGAGCAGTGTTCTCTAATATTCGCCATGTCGTAGTAATATTGATTGATGCCGGCTTCCCGCAGGGTGTCCCGGAACAGGGGCTCATGTGTCCTGGGGGTGCAGGCGGCGACGATCACGCGGTTGAGTTCTCTTTCCTGGATATCTTTTGCCAGCATCGCGGCGGCTTCTGTGGAGCAGATGAAGAGGTTTTCTTCAGCGTGAACTACATTGGGCAGGGTCTTGGCATATTCAACTGTGCCGGGAACGTCTACTATCCTTCCGATGTTGGCCCCGCAGTGACATACGTAGACACCGATCCGGGGTTCTTCTTGCGAGACGTCTCTTTCTGGCGGATACACTCTTTCTCTGGCCAGGTTCCCCCGCCGGTAGTTGAGGAGCTCGCCGCATTGGGAGCCGGCCCCGCTGGCGGTCACCACCGACTCGGGGATATCCATGGGTCCCTGGAAGGCGCCGCTGACAAAGATTCCGGGGCGGGTGGTCTCCATCGGGTTAAACGGATTGGTTTCACAGAATCCGTGCGCATTGAGCTTGATGCCGAACCTGTCCGCGAAGTTCTTGAAATCATGGGGTGGGTTCAAGCCGACGGACAGCACCACCATGTCGAATTCTTCTTCTTTTACTCCGTCGTCGGGTGTGGAATACCTTATAGTTACGTTCTTGCTTTCGGGGATCTCTTTTCCTATTGACACGTAGCTTCTGATAAAGCGAATCCCGGGCAGGTTCTCCGCTCTCTGGTAGAACCGCTCGAAATCTTTGCCGTAGGACCGTATATCGTTGTGGAATATGGTGCACCGGGCATCTGCGTCATGGTCCTTGGTCAATATCACTTGTTTCTGGGTATAGGTGCAGCATACGGCTGAACAATAACTATTGCCGCCCGGGATAACTTGTCTGGAGCCGACGCAGTGAATCCAGGCTATGTTATGGGGATGCTTCTTGTCGGTGGCGCGCAGGATCTCACCTTCGTACGGCCCGGTGGCGCATAACAACCGCTCATAGTCCATACTGGTTACCACGTTCTCAAACTTTCCGTAGCCGTAGTCTTCCCTCAGCTTGGGATCAAACGGCACGTAGCCGGGAGCCAGGATTATCGCTCCTACTTTTACTTCTACCATCTCGCCCTTTTGATTGAGATCTATGGCGTCGTTCTTACAGACTCCTTTGCATATCTGGCATTTCCCTTCTTTAAGGTAAAGGCAGCTTTCATCTATATAGGGCTTAAGGGGAATTGCCTGCGCGAAGTATATATGGATGGCTTTATTATTGGATATATCCTGGTTGAATTGATCGGGGTACTTGACCGGGCAGTACTCTACACAGACGGTGCAGCCCGTGCATTTGCTCTCGTTAATATACCTGGGCTTTCTAAACAGGGTTACTTTGAAGTCTCCTGCTTCTCCTTCCACACTGTGAACTTCCGTGTAGGATACGATCTCTATATTGGGATGCCTGTTGCATTCAACAAACTTGGGTGATTCTATGCACATGGAGCAGTCATTGGTGGGAAAGGTCTTGTCAAGCTGGGCCATGTGGCCGCCAATGGTCGGCGCCGTGTCCACCAGGTATACTTTAAAACCGGCGGTACCCAGATCAAGCGCGGCTTGAATACCGCTGATCCCTCCTCCGACCACCATCACATCTCCGAAATTTTTGGTTCCGAGACTTCTAGCAACTTGTTCTATAATATTTTTTTCTTCTATTCTTTCCACACGTTCTGTACTCATTCTTTATCACACTCCTGAGGCAGTAATAACTATTTTGGTCATTAACAACTCCATGAATTTGGAACCGCCTCAATTTGGCTTAAGAGCTCATTATCGTATAGCGTGCTCTCACCGCCCATTTACCATTTGCCCTGCAAACAGAGTCGGAGGCCACGGCAGGAACACAATGGCATTCGCCCTTCTATTCCTTTTGAGAAAGCTTTGAGTG
>NZ_MVQM01000154.1:0-6339 GCF_002067195.1 Pelotomaculum sp. PtaB.Bin117
CACTACGGTGGAGGTGAAGATACTGTTTTTTATCACGGATAAAATCGTTTTCGGCATGGCGGGCATCAGGGTGCTGTCCGCCACTATCGAATTTACGGCGGCCATGCTCATGCTGAAGTACGGGCAGGTGGAAACCGCATTTAAAATTAATGCCGCGCTGGCACTGGTGGGTCCCACGGTGTTAATCGCCGTAACCAGCCTTGGCTTGATCGGCCTCGCCGGAAAAATATCTCCGGCCGGCATGGCAACAGTCATACTCGGGGTATTCTTGATTTTTATCGGGATCAATAAGATCTAAAAAGCCGCCGTCAGTCGGCTCAGCCCAGCGCGTTGACAAAAAATTCCGCCACCAGAACTGCTATTTTCTCCTCATCACCCCACCAAAAATGGTCAACGCCGGGAATCACCTCAACGGTCTTTGGCTCGCTCATTTTAGCGGCTTCCTGCAAAACCAGGTTAGGAGAAACAACATCGTCTTCCGAGCCGCAGATAATTAATTTCGGCTTCACGCAGTCAGTCAGAACACCCGGCGGAATAACCGGAGACACACCGGCGATTGCTTTGATTGCGTCGCTGCCGCCGCCCACCGGCAAAGCTATTTTTCCACCAAATGAGTAACCCATGATGCCGACCCGGCCGGAGTCGATTTCTTCTTGTTGAACAAGAAAAGACAACGCAGACCGGGCATCGTCCTGCTCCGGTACGCCTCCGCCAAAAAACCCCTGGCTCCGGCCGACACCGCGGGAATTGTAGCGCATGCCGGCGATTCCCTTCTCGGTAAGCGCCCAACTAACCGCCATGATTATATTATTGCTCATGTCGCCACCGTAACGCGGGTCGGGATGGCAAAGCACCACCCCCGGACATGGGCCGCCACTTATGTCCGGCATATCCAGACAGGCTTCCAGTAGCAAGCCGTTATTATCCAATGTCGTTTTTATTTTTCTCATTGTTATCAATCATTCCTTTCGCTTCGCTCAAGGCACAAAACGGGATGAAACCGTTGCCCTTGAGCTTTTTCTATTTTAAAACTATCTTGTTGGGATTACAGGCAACTACAAATCACGGGGAGGTGAGTGCGCTGCTCCTTTGGAAGTAGACCGCATTGTTATATGTGTAGATTGCCTTACCGAGCACAAATAAGTGTGACGCAAGAGCACGTAGACTTATCTTTGTATAAACAACTCGTTTATTGCTGGGCAGTCAGTCAATGCCTGTTTTTCTCAATAATCTATTTTGAAGAAGGGAGATTTAATGTTAAAAATCATTTATCCCATTTGTTGCGGCATTGATGTTCACAAGAGGTTTCTTGTTGCCTGCATTGCCACTACCAACAACCAAGGAGTTACCACTTACAAATCCAGCCGCTTTTCCACCTATACCAATGATCTGCGAAGAATCTCAGCGTGGCTTACGTCCAATTCCTGCACCCAGGTTTGCATGGAGTCTACTGGCAAGTATTGGATCCCTGTCTATAACATTTTAGAACCCACCTGTAAAATAACCTTAGCCCATCCCAAGTATGTCAAAGCCATTCGCGGTAAAAAGACAGATAAAAAAGATGCTAAATGGATTGCGGACTTGTTCAAGCACGATCTGGTTGCCGGAAGTTTTATGCCGTCTCTTCTTATTCGTCAATTGCGTGACTTGATGCGTTACCGTTTTAAGCTTACAAACTTTAAGTCCAGCGAGAAAAACCGGATTCAAAATTGTCTTACTGTATCAAATATTCAGCTCGCCAACGTGGTATCTGATACTTTCGGTAAGAGTTCAATGAACATTATTGACTACTTGCTTGAAAATCCTGATGACAAGGATTTCGATTTTATTCCGCTTCTTCATGGCTCTATGATGCATAAAGCAGATAATATCCGGCTTGCCCTCGACGGGATCATTACTCCTGAACAACGCCAAAAAATGAATATTATCCTGAAGCATTATGACGAATTGGAAAAGTGCAAGTCCAATCTTGAATCCTTGATTCTTTCGCTGGCGGAGCCTTTTGCTAAGGAACTATCTTTGGTGTTGACTGTTCCAGGTATCAAGAATCTTTTCTCTGCTATCGGAATTATTTCAGAGATCGGCGTTGATATGTCTGTGTTCCCGACAGCCAAACACTTATGTTCCTGGGCAGGTGTGACTCCTCAAAACGACGAGAGTGCCGGCAAGAAACATTCTGTCCGTATTTCCCGTGCCGGTGTTTACATCAAACCACTTTTGGTACAGTGCGCCAACGCTGTTGTTAAAAGTGATAAACACCCTGAAATCAAAGGTCGCTATTTATCCATCAAGAAACGACGTGGTCATAAGCGTGCTATTATAGCAGTCGCCCGTATGCTGCTTACCGCCATATACCATATACTGAAAAATGGTGAACCTTACAATCCAGTGCTTTACAAAAGAGTGGAAGTCATGCCCCGGACCCGCCGGATCACTGTAGAGCAAGCCGTTATATTGGCTCAAAGACACGGATATTCTGTAATTACAGTTTAATTCCTTTCTTTAATCTCTTTATTTACTTTTTCAAAGACCGTCTTCTGGATGGTTTGTTTACTATACTCTTTTTTAATCTGTACTAACATAGCTCATCGTTTCAGACTTTTCATCTCCTTAACCGGTATTGCTTAATGAATATTATACCAACATCGTGAAAAATTGGCTATTCATTCGATTAGCCCTTGAATTCCTCGTTATATTTTAGTACTATGAATTTAATAATACCAGTATAAATTAACATTATTGGGAGTTGGGAAATATGCCGGATTACACAGTGATTGATTTGCCTCCGATATTAAATTTAATTTTCTATCCGCGTAAAGATTTTAGCCCGTGCCCGGAAAACGCTTTTGATCTGGACGTGCTTGTGGATAAAGATATTTCCGTATCAATCCGCTTTTACACCGGCGGCGTCAACCAGCCCTGGATTTTATACTTTCACGGCAACGGGGAAGTGGTCAGCGACTACGACGAAATCGCGCCTGCGTACAACGATCTAGGGCTGAACATAGTAGTGGCGGACTACCGCGGATATGGCGCCAGCGGAGGCACCCCTTCTTTTACCAACGCATGCAATGACGCTAAATCCATATTTAAAGCTGTCACAAGCGAACTGTCCAACCGTGGCTTTCAGCAAGAATTATGGATTATGGGCAGGTCTTTAGGCAGCATTTCCGCCCTGGAGCTGGCTAACGAATACCCCGGTTTAATCAAGGGTATGATTGTCGAAAGCGGTTTCGCCAACGTGGTCAAAGTCATGAAACACCTTGACCATTTCCCCAGGGAAGTTACCCTGCACCAGCTTGATCAGGAATGCCTGGACTTGGTTAAAAACATTTCCATACCCGTTCTGGTCATCCATGGGCAGGACGACTGCATTGTTCCATATGAAGAAGCCCTAGACTTATACGAAAACTTAGGAACAGCCCGCAAGAAGCTGGTTACCATCCCTAACGCGGGCCATAACGACATAATGTACGTGGGCTTAAGGCAATATTTTGAGGCAATTCAAAATTTTATCCTCACTCCTTCAAAGGATACATAAAGGTTATAAACAGCGGAGAACCTAAAACTGTTACAGACAACGGAAGGTGACAGTTTCATGCTAAAGCGATTGCTCCAAAATTTATTTAACCAGGTTAAATGCGGCGCTTTTGAAGTATCCTATTGGGACGGCACGACTGAACAATACGGCGGCGATACTCCTCCGGTTAAAGTGATTTTTCACGAAAAAATACCGTACAAGCAAATACTCAAAGACCCGGTATTAGCGTTTGGCGAGGCTTACATGGACGGTTTGATTGATATTACCGGTGAACTGGACGATATCATCAAGCTAGTCAGCTCCAGTATGAAGTTAAATGAAAAAAACCGGGGCCGGCGTCTCCTGGCCAAAATTTTTTCACACCGCCCGCATTCTACATCTTTACGCGAACAGAAGGAAAACATTCAACATCATTACGATTTGGGCAATGACTTTTTCTCCCTCTGGCTGGACGAGACCATGAGTTATTCCTGCGCTTATTTCCAAAAAGCCGAAGACTCCCTGACCCAAGCCCAAATTCAAAAGATTGACCACGTGCTGAAAAAGCTGCAGTTGCGCCCCGGGGAAATTCTTCTTGACATCGGCAGCGGCTGGGGATGGCTGATTCTCCGCGCCGCCCAGGTTTACGGGGCAAAAGCGGTAGGAATTACTCTGAGCCGTGAACAGCATCAGGAAACCCAGCGCCGTATCGCGGAACTGGGTCTAAAAGATCAGGTGGAAGTTGAGTTGATGGATTACCGGCAACTGGCGGGCAAAGGGCTCGTTTTCGATAAAATCGCCAGCATTGGGATGTTCGAACATGTTGGCCGGGCCAACTATCCCCAGTTCATGATGACATTGAAAAAGCTCCTGAAGGAGGGCGGCTTAGCCTTACTTCATACCATTACGCATACCAAGGAAGGGCCGGTGAACGGCTGGATAAAAAAACATATTTTCCCCGGGGGTTATATCCCGTCTTTGCGCGAAGTGATCTGGCTGCTGCCCGACTATGATTTTCATGTTTTAGATATAGAAAGTTTGCGGATGCACTACGCCATGACCCTGGAGCGCTGGGCGGAAGGATTTGAAAAACATACCGGTAAAATACGGGAAATGTACGATGAGCGTTTTGTCCGGATGTGGCGCCTGTACCTGCGTTCCTGCGCCGCTTCTTTCCGGGTCAGCGGCCTGGATATTCACCAGATTCTAATCTCCAATGGGTTAAATAACAACCTGCCCCTGACCCGGGAGTATTTATACAATTAATGCTTGTTCTCCAGCATTCTAACTCGTTCTTCAAGCAACTCAATATTCGCCTGCATATTCGACATCATTTCCGCTACCGGGTCGGGAAGCAGATCGTGCCGCAAATCAATATCAGCTTCATCTGTTAGCGCCAATTTCTGGCCGTTCCGGGCGACAACTTTGCCGGGCACACCCACCACCGTGCTGTTCGGCGGAACAGCTCTTAAAACAACCGAGCCGGCCCCAATCCTGGAGTTTTCTCCTACGGTAAACGAACCGAGCACCTTGGCCCCGGTACTAATCACGACATTATCACCAATGGTGGGGTGTCTCTTTTCCTTTTCTTTACCGGTACCACCCAGGGTTACCCCCTGATAAATAGTCACATTTTTACCTATCTCGGCAGTCTCACCGATCACAACTCCCCCTCCGTGGTCGATAAACAAACCTTCGCCAATTTTCGCTCCGGGGTGAATTTCGATAGCGGTCAGAAAACGGGAAAACTGAGATATCAACCTGGCCGTTAAATACCAACCACGCCTGTAAAAAAAATGCGCCACCCGGTGCATGACCACAGCGTGAAAGCCCGGGTAACAAAGAATTACCTCAAGCGCAGACTTGGCTGCGGGGTCGCGCCTCATAATACTTAATATATATTTTTTAAGTCCGCTGAGCATAACAGTATCCTCTCTATACATAATTTAATCAATTGCTTTACTGGTAATAGAACCACTATTAAACCTTTTTATACTTACTTAATTTTTATACTTATTTACACCGGCATCCGATTATTCCATTTGAAATAATATCACTAAAATATAGTACTAAATATAGTACATACTTGCTTCCCGCGACAGACGTATCTTCTCAGCTTCCATGCACAGGTCTTCCAACGTGGTGCTGTCCAGCACATGCGCTATGGATTCCCTGATTCTTTCCCATATTATTCTTGTCGCACAGGTTTCGGCGCGCATACATGATTCCGGATCGTCTTCGCTAACACAACCAGTCGGCCCCAGAGGCCCTTCCAGGCATCTAATTACTTCACCAACGGTAATCCTAGAGGGCTCCCGGGTGAGTAGATAACCACCCTGGGCGCCCCGTACGCTCCGAACCAGTCCCCCCTTGCGCAGGAAGGTTACCAACTGCTCCAAATAACCCTCGGATATTTCCTCCCTTTCCGCTACCCGGATGAGGGGAATAGGTTCGTTGGGGGCATAATTTTGTGCCAGATCCACCATCGCGCGCAAACCATACCGCGCTCGTGTCGAAAACTTCAAGGTCTCTGTATTCCCCTTTCTCAGAATGTTTATTATTTATCTAAACATACTATTATTACTATACTATATTCTCCATTTTATTTCTACTCTTTTTTCAGGGGGTCAGGCTTTACTTTGTGACTTTCTATAAGTCACAAAGTAAAGCCTGACCCCCTCTAACAGAACAGGATAAAGGGCAGACAATCACGATTCCACTTTGGAATCTGTCTACCCTTTACCCGAGGTGTACTGCAACTCAGTACATCCCTCCTTTATTCCCCCCGCGTTTCGGTCCGGTCGATATAACTATCTTCC
>NZ_MVQM01000155.1:0-10736 GCF_002067195.1 Pelotomaculum sp. PtaB.Bin117
CTTCTTTTCTAGATGAAATGGCGGCGCATAAACCCGCACCGCCGCCGCCTATAACCAGAACGTCCGTATTTATAATCTCTAAAACCTCCATGTCTTTACACCTCTTTTCTTTAAAATCTTTTATTCCACTTGTTCCATTCCATCCTGCAGATATTTTTTCGCAAGATCAACATAGAGTTGCTTACCCCATAGCCAAAATTCCCGGTCCCTAGCTTCTACGTCCCGTACAATATTAGCCGGATTACCTGCCACCACAACCCCGCCGGGAATAATTTGACGGTTTTTCACCACGCTTCCTTCGGCAACAATAGTCCATGAGCCGATTCTGGCATGCAGGCTTAGAATTGCTCCCATTCCAATTACTGCATAATCTTCAATATCTTCCGCATGGACTATTGCACCGTGTCCAATAGTTACATTTTCCCCAATATGGCATTTACCACCAGTAAATGCATGAATAATTACACCGTCTTCAATAGCTGTACCCGAACCCACTTCAATAGTACCATGATCACCCCTGAGTATAGCTCCAGGGCCTATATAGCAACAATCACCGATTTTAACATCACCAATAAGCATAGTAGTTTCACCTATGTAACTTTTTGCGCTTACTATCGGCATTCGCCCGGCAAAACGGTATAAAGCCATAAATTAACCCCCCGGCTAAAT
The DNA here is from genome assembly GCF_002067195.1 of Pelotomaculum sp. PtaB.Bin117. Classification (NCBI taxonomy): domain Bacteria; kingdom Bacillati; phylum Bacillota; class Clostridia; order Eubacteriales; family Desulfotomaculaceae; genus Pelotomaculum; species Pelotomaculum sp. PtaB.Bin117. The sequence continues at coordinate 670 of NZ_MVQM01000155.1, forward strand.
GAAGCTTATTCTTAAAGCTCTTCACTATAATACTCTTCTCAAGAACGAGCCACCTGACCCATTTCATTAAACTTCACCGGATGCGAGTCAACCAGAGCAACCTCACCCCACCGGCGGGTCAGGTTATGCGGTAAGCCAAACTGGTCCATCACTCGCCCGACCAGATGATTAACCAAATCGTCGATGGTAGCCGGGTGGTTGTAGAAAGCAGGCATGGGCGGGACCAGATGCGCCCCCGCCCTGTTTACTGCAAGCATATTTTCAAGATGGATCACATTTAAAGGAGTCTCCCGTGGAACCAAAATAAGCTTCTTTCGTTCTTTCAACATCACGTCGGCAGCACGGATAATAAGGTTTTCAGCCAGTCCGTGGGCTATTGCCGCCAGTGTTTTCATGCTGCAGGGGATAACAGCCATACCGCTGGTTTGGAAAGAACCGCTGGCAACCGCTGCTCCCACATTACGCAGCTCATGGCAGAAATTGGCCTTTCTGCGCACCGCCTCAACATCGTAATTTGTCTCTAAAGCAATTGTTTTTTCAGCCCAACTGCTCAAGATAAGATGAGTTTCTACACCCGTACATTCCTGTAAAGCCTCAAGCAGCCGAACACCGTAAATTGCTCCGGTAGCCCCCGTGATAGCGACTATAATTCGCTGAACATTCATGTTTGCACCCTCCTGCTCATATCGTTTAATCATTCTTGTGACATAGCCTAAAAAACCTAAAACCTGTTAACTTAGCCACGGGAACTGGCTATTCCATCCGCTTCGACAATGGGATGAAGAAAAGACTTTACGTTTTCCCTCTCAAAAATTAATGAGACGATTATACCAACCAGTAATGACCATACCGGAGAGCTGATATTGTAGATTGAAAAATTGGAGTAGGCAACGATAAACGCGAAAAAGGCTCCCATTTGAAATTTATTCTTGCTACTAAAAGCTACTTCAAACGCAGTGATAAATAAGCTTACCATTGCCAGCCCCGCTAAAACGTTGGCAACAGTTGCAGGCAAAGACCTTAAAAAAGGTACTAACAATCCGCTTATAAATGCAACAAAAACTTGAATAATCCCTTTTAAAAATCCCGCGACCCACCTGTAGTCCTTCGGCCCGGCATCATCACAAGAGGTTATCGCAGTTACCGGGCCGGCAACTGTAATACTGTGCGCCAGGAAAAAAGCGCCTATTGTTGAGCAAATACCGGTAGACGTAATCATCGCATTAACAGGCGCATCAAATTTATTGGCTGTTAGAATCCCGTAACCTTTCAAAAAGTCAGCAAGCCCCAGCAATACCAGTGGTACGCCTATGGATAATATTGCGGCAAAGCCAAAGTCGGGTTTTATTAAAAGAGGAGCATAAAATAGATCACCCATTGCCATCTTCGACTTCATGAGGTATATGCTAACAATTACGCCAACTACCAGCGCGATCGCCTGAGGCGGGATCTTCTTTGTAAAAAGTCGGCTTACAAAAAACGCTAATAATGTTATTCCAGCGCCTATATAATCCTTTTGAACCGATGTAACAATTCCCATTGCGTAACTAAACAAAGCCCCCGCAATCATTCCCATAATGATTGGTAAAGGCAAATATTTAACTACAGTTTTAATTAAACCGGTAACGCCAAGAAAAAGTAATATCAGCCCTCCAAAAATATACCCCCCGACCATTTGGTTCAATGAAAAAACTTTCATGAGACTGCCTATTACAATGATGCCAGGCAAAGAAAAGGCAATGGCTATGGGCTGCTGGTAATAAAGAGAAAAAAAAACCATTAACGCACCGCTGATAAAATAAATAGACATAAGCCATGTAACAGTCTGTTGGTCAGTTAAATGGGCTTCATTAGCAATATTGATTAATAATATGATCGGCCCGCTCAAGCTAAAAACTGTTGCGATTAAGGCTGCGGTGACATTATTGATATTAAAACTATGCGGCAGGGCTTTTAAGGATTCTCTAATCCCCGGGCCCCGTTCTAGTAAACCCTTAGACACGCAAAACCCTCCTATCTTTTATAGAACTATCCACCTTTGGGAAATTCCCAATTAAAAAAAATTGGGGGGGCGGTTCTTTTAACACCCCCCATGGGAGATCTCAGGGGACGGTGCTATATAGCCCCCTTCCGGAATTTTCGTGCCAAATTTTTATCTGTAGCTTGTTAGCAGGTATAATTTTTTGAGATTTGACTATCCCGCGCTACTCGACCGCTTACTCCGCTCGTCGATAAATCTTTTGCCTTTATAATCTGAACGCGCGAGTGTCCCCTTGGGCACTGTCTGTATATCAACCCGCAAGTTAAGGCGTTTTTTTAATTCGGTGGCAATGAGCTCACTTACATCTTTTGACGAGGGAGTCATCTCGATTTGTATTTTTAATTCATCCATGTCACCCCGGCGGTAAGCGGTAATCTGATATTCGTTTCCCAGTTCCAGAAACTCTTCCACGATATTCCCCATAGTGCTCGGGAAGACGTTTACCCCCCGGATAATCAGCATTTCATCCTGTCTCCCCAGGACCCCTCCGATTAATTTGCCGAAGGTCCGGCCACAAGCGCAAGACGATTTTTCCAAGCGCACCAGATCATTGGTCCGGTAACGGATGGCCGGGCTGCACGTGCGCCCCAGATTCGTGAGCACCAGTTCGCCGGTCTCACCGTCCGCAACGCTTCTCCCGGTCTTTGGATCCAAAACTTCCACGATAAACTCGCTCTCAATAATGTGCAGAGCCTGGTTATCATGTTCGCACATAAAAGCATAGGTGCCGGTCTCGGTTAATCCCGGGTACTCAAATACTCTCGCACCCCAGGCTTTTTCGAGTTTTTCCCGCACGGACGGAATCATTGCTCCCGGCTCCCCGGCCAGGATAAGCACCCGGATGGCTGAATTAGCCAGGTCAATACCTTCTTCCTGGGCCGCCTCGGCCAGGCGCAGCATATAAGTAGGTGTACCGATGATTAAGGTGGCCTGGTTTTCGACTATGCTGTTCAAACGCTGCTCGGTGGTCCACCCCCCGGTGGGAATTGTCAATACATCCAAGTGCTGCGCCGCTTCGTATACACCCCAGAAAGCGGTATAAGGGCCAAAGTTAAATGGCAATAACAGGACATCCTTGTTTGTAACACCTGCCGCTGCCAGTGAATGGGCCATGCAACGCGCCCGCCAGGCCCAGCTGTCTTTCGTATCGAGCCATTTTAAGGGTTTGCCTGTGGTGCCGGTAGTCTGGTGGAACTGGACATAGTTTTCGAACGGTTCCGTTAAGTTTGTCCCGAAAACGGGATGCTCTTCCTGATCCTTCTGGAAGTCTTTTTTGTTCGTAAACGGCAGCTTTGTTATGTCGTTAAGATCTTGGATGTCTTCAAGCGCTACCCCGTGTTTCTTAAACCTATCCTGGTAAAACCGGTTGCCCTGGTATACCTTCTCCAGCATGTCCCGTAGTCTTTGCCATTGGATGTCCCGTATTTTTTCACGAGGAACTGTTTCAATTGCCGGATCGTAAAACATTACCTCCCACCTTTCTCGGAGTATAAACCGTTTACTTGTTCATGACGCTAAATACGTCGGTATAAGGACGACCTTTTACATAGTCAGGCAGTTCTTTCAAAATTTTAATCGCCCATGGTTTCGGATCAAGCACACCCATTTCTGAACGTACCCAGAGAGTGTCCGCTCCCGGCAAATTCTCGGCCGAGCGGGCTACTAAAGCTCTAACCTGCTTGGTATCGTATTTTCTCGGACCCGGTGTCAGGTCCTTAATAAATATGTCGCGCTCACCTTCATAAAGATCCGCATACTTACGAACATAGGTAAGATATTCTTTTGGCATATAAATCTCTGCCTCCTTAAATTCATTTATTAATCAAAAAGTGTCCGGATTTCTAAAACCCGTATTCATGCCATTTGGCCAGCACTTTATCCTGCGTTTCCTGCGAGTAAATCTCTTTGAAAGTAGCCCTCGGCGGGATGTTTTCTTTCGGCCATTCCAACGGCCAGGTAGCGTCAAAGGCCGCGAACGCTCCCTTGAGGATGCGCCGTTCTTCCGCATCGTAACAGGGAGTGAGGGCATTGGACTTCCCTACAAAGTGCTCCACGACGATACTCCGTCCCGGGTGACACTTGGTGGCAAAAGCATGTATCCACTGTTTCATGTCAAAGACATCCACATCTTTGTCTACCACGATGACTTTGGAAACCATTACCCGCCGCGCGATAAAGAAGTCAAGCACTTTCTTGGTTACTTCGATCCCGCCTGTCCTCACGCCGACAATAACCAGGTGAGTGACTCCTTCAGGCGGCACGTATACATCTGTTACGTCGATGCCACGCCTTTGCAGCCCTAATTTCATTCCCACGGCCGCAGTCAGAGAGGCAGCAATTGAACTGTCATCAACCGGGGCGCCCAGGGCGGTCATTGATAAAATGGGGTTATTCCGGTGTGTGATCGCTTTGATCCGGAAAGCCACGCCTTCTGCCATGGTACCGCTCCGGAAGCCCGGGTATTCTCCAAAGGGACCATCCGGTACAATGGCGTCTGTGGGAATTTCTCCTTCAATAATGATTTCCGCATTGGCCGGCACCATGATTTCACTTGTCTCGCACTTAACGAGATCGACCGGCTCTCCTCTTAAAGATCCGGCCACCTCAGCCTCATTTACTCCAGGCCGCATAGGCGCGGTAGCCACCATGTGATCGAGAGGATGTGAGCCAATCACTAAAGCTACAGGCATAGGCTGATTCTTGGGCACGTATTTCTCGTTCAGCATCATGGCAAACTGGCTGGTGGTCTGGGGCCATCCGGCAAGAAAATTCTGATTGTGGATCATGAAGCGGTACATGCCCCAGTTCGTCCAGTTTGTTTCCGGGTCCTTGGTTATCACGGCGTCCCAGGTACCGATATAGCGCCCGCCATCTCCCTCGTGAATAAGGGGGGCCGGCAGCCTATAGATGTCTGCTTGTTCCCCGATGAAGACATTTTCCTTACAGGGAGCCGCTTTACGATCAACGATATTGGGTTGAACCCGTCCTTCTATCCGCTTCTCATATTCCTCGTAAATCTCCCGCAACGGCGTGTTTGCATCCAATCCCATGGCAATGGCCACCCGCCGCCAAGTGCCACACTCACCGTTAATAACGGTGTATCCCTGTGGATAATCTTTGATCTTCTCAAACCAAAGGCACGGGCCGTATTGGTCGTATACCCGGCGGCTGATCGCTCCTAGCTCAATATCCCAATCCACTTCCTTTTTGATCCGCACTAATTCCTCATTTTGCTCAAGCTGTCCGATAAAATGCCTCAAATCTTTCATTGGTTCATCCCCTCCATGCCTTATTTTTGCTATTAGACTTTCTTCGGCTCCGCGGTTGCCTTAAAAGTAAAAGCTGATTATATTACCAGCAATTTATATACCAAGTCCTATTCCCAATAAATCCACCGTTTTGTGACGTTCTTCTATCATTAGACTTGCAGAATTTAAAAGGGTTGGTTTCTGTTGAGAGAACCAACCCCGTATCTTATACCTGTTCAAGGAAATTCAAATATTTGAAAATTTAATTTCAATATTTATAATTTTCTTTTATTTCACAATATATTAAATTGTTATAATTAATAAATTATTAATAAAAATTAATAAAAAATTTTTGATTAATAATCAAGATATACTTTATTGGGCAATAAATAGCTTGGTCGATGTCCATCAATAAATATTTGCGCCACATAGTTACAATTTTCCATAATTTTTTTAATTTCTTCCGGCCCGGCATTGTCCACGTGTATACCTACAACCACAACTACAGGTTTACCAAAGGCTAATGCTATTTTTTCCGCAATGGGCTTGGCCACTTCGTCATCTTTATGACCTAACAAAGGTATCACGCTCGTGTTACAGCTGACTTTAGTATTGTCGGAGATGCTTGGCCTAGTCAGGCTTATTGCAACTGCTCCTACATGCGGCTTATCGCCGCCATAAAGATGTGCGACTAAACCGTCTCCGGTAATTGAAACCATCAATTCAACTCTATATTTCCCATCACCCGCGGCATAAACCACTTGTTCCGTCAAATTTATTCCCTCCCTCTAAAAGAGATTGATAAAGTAAAAAGCGCATTATATTAATTGCAATTTATATGCCAATTTCTATTTCTAACAAATTCAGCGTTTTGTTACGCTCTTCTATCCTTAGACTTGTAATACTTAAAAGCGTTGGTCACCTTTTAGAAAACCAACCCTGTATTTCATACCTGTATATATAATTCTATTTTTTATAATAATATTATATCATTTAAATACTTTGCTGTTCTTATTTGGGTTAATCACATTTAAATTTCCGCAATTTATTATATAATGTTGTTAAAGAGATACCTAACGCCTGAGCAGCTTCCTTTTTGCCGGCCAAGGAAGGGCCGTACTTTGCGAGTGCACGGCTTATCATCGACCTTTCCAGTTCCTCTAATGAGACAATGGATTCAGGTTTTTGAGACGGCAGTGGTGACAGGCAAATATCATCCGCCTTGATCCATTCCCTGTCACATAGTGTGCCAGCTTTTTCTAGAACATTTTCCAATTCACGAATATTTCCTGGCCAGCAGTGGTTTGCCAATTTGCCTAAAGCTTTATCTTCCAAACCTTTTATCGCTCTACCAACCCGGCAACTAATTTTAGGCAACAAGTTTTGCACTATTAAGGGAATATCGTCAATTCGTTTACGCAGCGGCGGAATTTCTATATTCACTACATTCAACCGGTAATATAAATCTAGACGAAACAAATCCTTGGCAATTAATTCCTCTAAGTTCCGGTTGGTTGCGGCGATTACACGCGTATTTACTTTTATTTCTTTAGTGCCCCCCAAACGACGGAACTTTCCGTTTTGGAGCACCTGCAGCAGCTTGGCCTGCAGCCGCAAATCCATATCTCCAATCTCGTCCAGAAAAATAGTCCCTTGATTAGCTACTTCGAAAGTCCCAATTTTTTGCTGCCCTGCTCCGGTAAAAGAACCTTTTTCATAACCAAAAAATTCACTTTCTAAGAGACTATCCGGAATGGCCGCGCAATTCACATTAACAAACGGCTGATACCGGCGCATGCTGTTATTATGAATGGCTTCAGCAAACAACTGCTTTCCCGTACCGCTTTCTCCCCGTAATAGTACGGTTGAGTCTGTCTGTGAAACACGCTGAGCTATAGTAATAGCCTCTTTAAAACATTGAGTTTGACCTGCTATTGTATTAAAATCATATCTTGCCTGTCCAATTTGCTTAGACCTATCGGAAGAGCTCCGAATGTCTTCTCGGGCTTTAGCTAACTTATCTAACATGCTCATCGCTTCCGTGACTCCACGAAAGAATACAATTGCCCCAACAAACTGGTTGTCAATGTGGATGGGAAAGGCGTTGGAAAGGACTTCAGTTTGGGCTCCCGGTGGTAAATGTTTTTTGCCAAAAACCGGTTGACCAGTCAATATAACCTCTGTTAATGCTCCGTACGGGTTCGTTTTTAATATATTTTGACCAATTCTTTTCTGTCCGTCATTTCTGCAAATTAATGTGTATGAATTATTGGCATAGACAATATTGCCTTCGTGATCAGCAAGAAGAATTCCCTCCGGGGAAGAGTCTAAAACTGCGTGCCCCAGTATACCGATACTTTCTACAAGGCTATTAAACAAGAATATCACTCCCCGAGTTATTATCCTCATCATTGCAAGGCCAGGGTGATATTATATTCACATTATTGATATTATTTATATTATTGACACTAATCCGACAATTTCGTAAATTGTGTGGTGGATTATAGCCATAGCTCTCTCATCATAAATTGCAAACAAGCAATATTAAGTCTTTTCATGTTTCTAGTAATTGCAGAAGACAAATTGAGTCAAGAGTTCTATATCTAGAAAAAGAAGGCTTTGTGGTTTTATCTGACGGGACTAACAGAAGATTTACTACTTTTTGTTGCTAGAAGGTGCATTACCAAGGCTGATCATATTTCCCGCCACCATAGGCCACGCCATTAAAAATTAGCTTTAACAAATAACGATGTGACATGTATCCAGTTCTCTACCAGTCCGATAATGCAATATTTCTTTGGAAATAAACAATCTCATTTAAGATATTAACCCGGTTTTATTTTAATTTTATACATCCAGATATTAACTATGATAGTTCGTCATATTACTATGGTATGCCTTCTATTGCACTAGAAAAATTTTTAAACAAATTGCCATATAATTCGACAAATATATTACCCGGTTGTTCAGGCCGCATTCACCTGCCCAGTCTGCCGTGCCTTTTTTTCTGGAACCTACCGGCACCAAAACTTGTGGCCTCGCCTAACAGTCTGAGTTAACCACGATTAATAAGCTGCTTTAAACCGTTTATGCTTTTGTCAAAATATCTCTATTCCTAAATCCAAACAATCCAATACCCGTCAATACAGCAGAAAGGCAAATCAGCCAAAACAACGGAAGCAGCGGCAAATTTGTAATATTAATGGTATAGTGGGCATAAGAGAAGGGAGAAATACACATTAGTGACCAATCAATGATCTGCGTTTCCCAGGCAAGCTCCAATATACTAAACGATAACCAAACCACCCATCCCAGTGCTGTTATGCGAGGCCATCACCCATACAATAGAGCTGTTACACCTAACAGTATCCATACAGGTGGGATTTTTGAAACGCTCATACCAAAAATGTGCCAAAACTCATTGTTTAAATCGCCGGCGGCAAGCCCATAAACCAGTCCCCCGGCAATGCCCACGGCCAGCAGCAATGCAGCAGAACATAAAGATGCTACGATTAAATGGCTGCTCATCCAGCGAATCCGACTGACCTGCTTATCCACCAGCATTTCTGCTCTGCCTTCATTTTCTTCTTTTTTCAGACGCAATACAGCGGTCATGGTATAAACAGCCACAAAAAGTGATATCAGATAAATGCTGATGCTAATAAAGACATAGCCCAAACCCACCTCATCAGACCAACTTGTGCCGCCCAGATTCGACAGCCAGTCACTCATTCCACCGGCATTGGATAAACCGGGAGAGATGGCCGCAAACACAACAATATACAATATTGTCCCCACCAGCCAACCGATAAGACTTCTCTTATGCAGCCTCCAAGCCAACGCCAAAGGACTGGAAAGATGGGAAACCGCTTCCGGGGGCCCGGAACGGGCCCAAAAAACACCTGCCCCCAGATCTCTGCGGGCAGAAAGTACATAAGCAATAACGGCGGGTACAGCCGCAAAAACAGCACAATACAGCAGGCCCCAGCCATGATTGCCGGCAAACGGTTGGGTTACCCGCTGCCATGCTATGGGAGTAATCCATCTTAATAAGGTATAGCCGCCTCCGAAGTTATTCAAAATCGCCATAACTATTCCCATGTCCTGCTAGAGGGAATGGAAAAGCCACTACCGACGGAGAACTCCTGGCTTTGTTAATAAAATACACAATTATTGCAAAGGCTATTATATTAAGGAGGTTATCAACATGAAGATACTAAAAACTTTAATAACGAATGAAGGGCAAGATCAAGACATCCATGCTGGGGAAGCATATTCTTTATGGACGCAATTAATAGCCCGTTATGATACCGCTGAATTAATTGATATTTTTATAAACCTAACCAAGGATAATGACCTTAAACGTCTCTTAAAAAACGGCTTAAACAAAACAATTTTACCCCAAATTGACCGATTGGAAAAAGCCATGCAAAGATATCAGGTTCCACTGCCGCCACGGCAACCAAAAGGCACTGATTTTTCGGTAAATATGGATATAGCCAGAGATCAAGGGATGTTTCGCATTATTTTGTCCATGACCCAGACAGCTCTCAGCTTACATACTAAAGCAATAAATATATGTACCAATAATTTTCTTAGAAATATGTTTACGGATTTCCTTAATGAAGAAATCGAAATTTATAACCTATTATTGGAATACGGCGAATCAAAAAACTGGGTATATAGCGCACCGAATTACAGTAACTCAAGTACTTAAAAAAGCTCTAGTTTCAGATACGAAAAGCCAGGATAGACGCGGTGACTCCTGGCTTTCATAT
>NZ_MVQM01000156.1:0-4456 GCF_002067195.1 Pelotomaculum sp. PtaB.Bin117
CAAAGACACCGCAACTTGGTCCGCCTCCACTTCCATACCCCTGGAAAAATAGTTTTGCAACGGAGTTCCGGCAAACGAAGCCAGTAAAAAGAACAACAGGATGAGCGCCAAAACATGCGGCGGGTAACGTGTGCATTGAGTTACCGATGTCCGTAACAACACAAATAAGAAGCCCCAAAGTAAAAAGTTGCCCAGGATGCCCAGGGCCAGTCCCCGGACGATATGGCCCCGGCTCCAATGAGCCATTTCGTGAGCTACCACGGCTTTAACTTCATCAGGCGGGTAATCAGCTAAGAGAGTATCGTATAATACAATACGTTTCGTCCGTCCCAAACCGGCAAAATAAGCATTGGCCTTCGTGGTGCGCCGGCTGGCGTCCATTATCAACACTTGACTGACCGGCAGCCGGGCTTTTTCGGACAATTCATGGACCATGTCAAGAACCGCCGGGTCTTTAGACGGCGTAAACCGGTTAAAAAGAGGCGCGATTACCACCGGCCAGAAAAAGGTTTGTATTACAAACCAGACCGAAACAAAAGCGGCACCGGCCAACCACCAGGTACCGGGCCAGCGATTGATAGCCCCGAACAATAAAACAACTCCCACAAGGGACAGAAACAAACTTATACCTGCGCTTTTAAAATAATCTATCCACCACGCTCCAAGAGTTTGAGTGGAAACCCCCCACTGATGCTGCAAAAAATAACCACTGTAAAGAGTAAAAGGCACATTTAAAAACTGCAACGACAACCATATTATTAAAAAAAACAGTAAAAGACTGCCCCAATAACTGTCCCCGGCCACCCGTTGGACCCAGCGTGAAAGTTCCACTACCCGTCCGCTGAACACAAGCCATAGTAAAAATGACACTTCCACAAGAAAGCCGCAGATATAGACCAGTCTCAGGATCATATTATATTGACGGCCTTGGTTTATTTGTTCGGCGCTAAAATAATAACCGGCTTCCGGAACCACCCGCCCGGGGAAAAGGGTAAACCAGAGGTAGAGCAAGCAAAAGACGCCGGCTGCAAAAACCGGGATCAGCCAACCGCTGTTTAACCGCAACTGCAGTTTTCATCACCCCGTATTAAGATTTTTGACATAGCCTATTCAAGCTTGCCTGTCAAGCTTTCCAGGATAGGTATATGCAACATTAGTAGTATTTATTTACTATTGTTGCAAGACTATTACTTCATTAACATTATCTAATTATATAAAATAACTGATCTGCACATGCAAACCTGCCAGCCGTTTAATATTATATATGGATAAAATTACGGTGTACTAGTAAAAAAGACTAATAGGAGGCAGGGTATGATAAATACAATTACAATTCTTCCAGGTTTGGATAAAGGAGGAGGCAAAGAGAGTTACCAATACCTGACTTTAACAGCCGGTGAAACAGTATCCATAGTCGGCCCGACAGGAAGCGGAAAAACCGCTTTTATTTCTGATATTGAACTGCTGGCCCAAGGGGACACCTCGACCGGACGACGTATATTAATCAACGGGAAAACTCCGTCCGACGAAATAAGATACAACCCCGCCATGAAACCTATTGCCATGATCACTCAAAACACAAAATGTTTTACCGATTTAAGCACGGTGGAATTTTTAAAGATTCACGCCAGAGCCAGGAAGATCTCCGACGACAGGGTAATCATGGATACTATTGACTTGGCCAACAAATTCACCGGTGAAAAAATTAACAGGGAGACAAGAGTCACCGTCCTATCAGGCGGGCAAACCAGGTCCCTTTTGATTGCCGACGCTATATTGATCGGCGCCGCCCCGATCATTTTACTGGACGAGATCGAAAACGCCGGTATATTCAAGCAAGAAGTTATCGACATTATTAAGAACACTTCAAAAATAATTATTTTTGTCACCCATGACCCGGTCATTGCCCTTTTATCTAAAAAAAGAATTATTATGGAAAACGGCGCGGTAAAAAAAGTTCTTAGTCAGAATGAATTTGAAACCAAGGCCGCCGCGAACCTTTTGGAACTAGATAAGCAGGTTGGATTTATCAGGGAAAAGCTGAGAGCGGGAGATGAAATTACCAAAGACCTGATTAATGTTAGCTTTGCTTGAATTACTTGGAGGTGTTTTTTTGAAACTATTGGTAATAGCCGGTCCCCCGTCAGCGGGTAAAACTTCCCTTACCAAACAAATCGTGAGAAGATTTAAAGATGAGATGACCATTGCTTTCTTAAAAATCGACGTGGTGAAAGCTTATGAGGACATTGAACTGGGCAGGGAATTCAAAATTCTGACGAAGAAGATATATTCCGGCGACTTATGCCCCGACCACGCAGGGGTGATGGTACTGGGAGACGCTGTCGAATGGGCGGAAAGCAAGCATGCGGACCTGTTTATTGTAGAAAGCGCGGGTTTGTGTCTGCGCTGCTCTCCCTATCTAAACCAAGGCTTGGGGATAATTGTCCTGAGTTCCATATCCGGGATTCACGCGCCTGAAAAAATGGGCGCCATGGTTAGCCTCGCCGACATCGCCGTTGTCACCAAAATAGACCTGGTCAGCCAGGCTGAGCGGGAAGTCTTAATCCAAAAAATTAAAGACGTGCATCCGAATCTAATTCTGATTGAAACTAACGCCTTGCAAGGCACTTCTATGCACCGTTTGTATGAGCTAATCAAGCAGTCGGAAGATATTGATTCGGATAAGCTATATCTAAAGGGAAATCCACCTATTGGAACCTGCACTATATGTGTGGGTAAGAAAGAAATCGGTTGGAAGCATCATTTTGGTGTCATAAAAAAATTGGACGGGCAAATAGCCGAATACCTTTACCGGGGTGAGTGAGATGCAATACTGGCTTCCACCAGGGAAAAACTGCGGCCTATGCGGGGAAATCAATTGTAAAAGCTTCCTCCGGCTGGTTGGCAATGGCCAAAAGGTTTATGACGACTGTCCATATTACCTGGAACATAGTTTTCGCAACAATGATCTTGTAAAAGAAGCTGTTTACCCGGGGCATGATGTTTTAGGTCATCCTTACGATTTCATCCTTAGCCCTTTGCCCGGTGAAAGATCCGCCCGGAAAATCGTCCTGCCTTTCCGGAGCGATCTAGTGGAAAAAATGGACGTCAAAAAAGGTGATTATGTGCTGGGCAGGCCAATGGGAGCAGGCTGTCCGGTGCCGCATGTCCTTTCTGTAATCGAAGCCGAGCCGGTAACCGGCCTGCTCTATACCTGGGTAGTCGGTCCATTGTATTCAAGGGACCGGGAAGTTAAAGATGTAATCGCCTACCATATGATCGGGTTTGAAGGCATTGCCGGCAATATCAGCAAAGAACCTTCTTTTGGTTGCAGGGCAACCTTCCTGCCGGGCTTTTGCATGATGAACCTGAATCATACCGGCCTGGTCAATATGGTTTTGGAAAAAAGTGAGGGGCTCCATGTGCGGATCGAAGATATCAGAATTCTAGCCTCAAAAGATTAGTTTTCGCATTTTACCATTGTGTTGTATAATTAAACTTAATATAGATATAATGGCAAAGAAAATATGGGCAGAGGTATCCTCCTGCCCAATTTTAGTCTGTACCCCCACAATCACTTCTGACATATCGTATTAAATAATAAGGAACGGTCGATGCCCCCCGGGTCACTGCTTTATTATTATTGAAAGAGGTGGTCTGCCGGTTTGGAAGGGGAGTGAAAACTTGTTTCCTGTACAGGATGCGGAGGCCGAAATAAAAAAAATAAAACATGGCGACAGCTTGGCCAGAGAAAACTTTTTGGAAAGCTGTAAGCCATTTATTTATAAAGCAGTTTGCAAATTTACCGGGAAGAACCTGGAATGGGGCAGAGATGACGAGTTAGCCATAGGGTTGATTGCTTTTAATGAAGCTATCGATCGTTTTTGTGATGATTTCGGAGTTCCTTTTCTTGCTTACTCCAGAAATGTTATGAAAAGCCGGCTAGTCGACCATTACCGGCGGGAAAACAGGAATACTAAGTTTATTAAAGCTCAACTACCGCTGCAGGAAGACGGCATAAACAATGTCGAATTCGTCAAGTCATGGGAAAAGTTTTTGGAGGAGGAATCCGCAAGAGAACGGGAAGAAGAAATAAAAGAATTTGAAGAATTATTGAATATTTACGGTATTTCGTTTGAAGACTTGGTTAAATGTTCGCCACGCCACCGTGACACACGCCGGTCATTGATGCTGGCGGCTTGGGAATTGGCTAAAGAGAGCAGTCTGTTAAAAAAATTCATGAATAATAAGAAGCTGCCACTGGTGGAATTAGGGGAAATAACCGGCGTTGGCCGAAAAACTTTAGAGAGAGGCCGCAAATACATAATAGCAATGGCCCTACTTATAAACAGGCGGGAAGATTTTTTATATTTGGCATCGCACCTGAAACTGCCCGTCAACAGCTTAGGGGGAATATAGGATGAAAAAGACGGGGATGGTAGTCAAAATCACAGGT
>NZ_MVQM01000157.1:0-3792 GCF_002067195.1 Pelotomaculum sp. PtaB.Bin117
ACCGTATTGAATATTATTTACTATAAATAAAGAGCCGGTAAATAATGCAAAGCCTTGACAATACTATATTTACTGCTGAACACCCAGCGATTCAAATTATATACCGTCTCTAAGCATAAAAATTTGGAGGAATAAAAATGCGTAGAAAAAGTACGTCAATCGAAGCATCGGATTGTCCGAAAAAGTGTGCCGCCGTTGATACCGAAACCGTACCATTTTGTGACAGTGACCCGGTGAAGATGAAGGACCTGGAAGATCATTGCGTAACAGACTGGAAGAAGAAAAAATTGGTAAAAATACCCGTGGTTCTTGCCGAAGTGGATGTGCAGATCGATCTCTTTTCAGAAATCACCCTGCCTACGCCCGCAATTGAAATCAAGCGAATTAAAAAACGTTTGAAACTTACACAATGCAGGCTTATCCAAAACACCAAAAAGTTATTCCTGGAAGGATTCGTCCGCAAAAACATTGAGTTTGCTGAAGCTGACCTATGTGTAGATTCCGACAGCGTATGCGGCACCATAAGTCACTGCACTCTTGACACCCCCTTCAGATGCGTAACAGAAATTGAAGATTTCATTACTCCACCATGCCCTGTCATACCCAGTAAAACCAAAGAGTTTGAATACTTCTCAGCTACTCCTCTTCCATCAGATTTTCCGGAAAAGGAAAAGTTGCTGGCCGGGGATTTGTCTGAGTTCAACCAGGAGAGTTTTGAATTCTTCAACGAGCTTCCATTCTGCGAATTGGTCAGCAGCACCATTACTGAGTTCGATGAGTTCATCAACCGTGAATCAATCTCCGGCGGTCCTTTTGAAGAAAAAACCTTCAAGGAATTTGACGAAAAAATGGTGATCAAGCTGAGATTCAAACTATTGCAAAACCAACAGGTTTGGGTTCCTGCTTTTCATCCCTGCCCGGATCCCTACCCATATGATCATAAGTAATTAACAGGTCACCGGCGGCAATATGGCCAAAGCATCCTGAAGCTTAAGAGTCCTTGATACTTCCCACTGATAGTATCAAGGACTCTTTTGGGCAACGTCTTTTATATGTCTTGTATAGGTCTTAATGTCGCTCTCGCTTTAATTGAACTTACTTTGACAGCCATTTTGGCTGGCGCCGGAACAGGCGGCTTGTTTTCCGGTCCAACTTTCTGGTGCCTGTTTCTCCTTCGGTTCACCAACAGTTGAAGATCCATTTTAATATTAGAAACTTTATCCAGATCCTGACTATTGATATCTATTACCTTCTCTGCCTGAAATTTATTTTCTTGCATGTTCTACCCCCCTATTATATATTTTATTAATTTATTTTTTTCTGGCTCACCTGTAACATATTATGATTACATGCCTATTTTTGACAATAAAAAATATGCTTTACATGTAACGTCTTTATAATCTACTGAATATTTTAAAGGCAGAGCGTATCTAAACATATCCTAAATTTTCTTTTAACAGTTTTTAATATTATAAGGAGGTATTGTAATGGCTTGGGTATCGGGAGCTATTGAATTCGAAAAACCATCGGAGAATCAGCGTCATTTTGAGGGCAACATCGTGTTGAAAAAGGTGGACGATCTGGTTTTACATGGTGTTGTAATGGAGACTGAAGGGAAAAAACCGGTTCCGGGAGCACTGGTCATGGTATATGCCCGTATAAACGGCGGCAAAGAAGAGCCGCTTTGCCATACTTTCAGCACCAGCGACGGCTATTACCTGCTGCAGCTTGATAAGAATAGAATATCAGAGGATACCACCGCAATTATTGTCAGGGCCAGCGCCAATGACTATTCATCCGTCACCGTCTAAGTTCCGGACAGGTGATTTAATTCGACCTGAGCGGAGTCTCTATGATAAATGGCGGCTCCGCAGGTTGAGTTTTACCCGGGAGGTTTACAATCTTCAGTAAAGGTGGGGATTGCAGCAAAATAATTTTGGGGGAGCGGATATTTATGGGTAACAGCTTAATAAGACCGGACCCCGGAAAGTTTTTTGCGGGTCAAAAAATGGATGAGTTATTAAATTTTTATGGTGTGGTCAAGGATAATGACGCTGCAACTGTTGAAGGGGCGGCTGTTATCGTATTTGCCAGCTCCGTTGACGGGACTGAAAGATTACTGGGCTCCACTTTCACCGACCGGGAAGGCGGGTACTTGATTTCCATACCGGTGTTGCCGGATTATCATGAATTGCTTGGGTTTAAAGTAAGAGCCGGCAAGACATACATACTGTCTGAGGGTGTTGATAGCCCAGGTAATTCAAGCGAATATCCGGATAGAGAACGGATGCCGGAACAAGCACAAATTCTTAATCAGGAACACATGACAGGACAAGAAAAAAGTCTGAATGTATCACTAAGCCAGGTTGATTACAACTCTCTCCCGGTGGTAGTTGTGCCTACCGTTCAAACAGACGCTGCCACAAATGTCGGCACGGACTCTGCAACTTTGAATGGGAGTATAACTGATACCAGCGGGGAGAATTGCGACCAAAGAAAGTTTCAAATTAGAGCACTGGGCAGTGAAAACTGGAGTGATGCCGGTATTGAAACTGGTTCATTCGCTCCCGGAGTGTTCAGCTTCACCATCACCGGGCTTACACCCGGCGGCACCTATGAGCTCAAAGCAATGGCGCACAATCCGGCAGGCTGGGGTGAAGGGAATTTAACGACCGTTACAGCAGCCACCTTCCCGGAGGAACTGGCGAAATTGACATATGATAGCTTGGGCGGCAGCCAAAGTAACCTGCAGGAGGAATCGCTGCCCGAAAAAACCTCATATGATGATTACCGCTCTACCTACTGGCGCTGGCTGCGACGGTGAAAAGCGCAAGCGAACAAAATTAAAGCCCTTGTTCCCGCCGGAAGGCGAGACCAAGGGCTTTAGCTAGCGATAAATATTCCGGCCATCCGTTGAAAAAACGATTGTACCTATTTGATCGGTACGGAGGACCTTTATCACGGCTTTTCGCAGCTTGTTTAAAATGACTTGATGAGGATGATGATAGTCGTTCCCGGCGCCAACCGATATTACAGCATACTCAGAATTTACCGCTTTCAAGAACTCCGCTGATGTGGACGATTCGCTGCCGTGATGCCCCACTTTCAGGACCTGGGCCCGGACATCGGCGCCGGCTGCCAGGATTTCCTGCTCGGAAAGCGCCTCGGCGTCGCCCGTCAGCAGAAAAGCCACGTCGCCGTACTTTATCTTTATCACCGCTGAATAGTTATTCAGACTCTCGTAAGTGTCGCCGCACGGTCCGAGTATATCGACCGACAGGTTGCCGTCGCTGATGACGCTCACTCCGGCTTTTGCCGTCGTTGCCCGGAGTCTTTTGTTTTTTATCGCCGCCAGTACGTCACGGAATGTTTTGGTGTTGGTGGTGGCCTTGGGCATCAGCACCTCGCCGATCTCAAAGTGATTGATCACCGCGTCAAGCGAACCGATATGGTCCTCGTGGGGATGTGTGCCAACCAGATAGTCCAACCTTTTTATGCCGTTGCTGTTTAAGTAGTTGATTATTGTCGGCGCACTTTCATTTGCGCCGGCATCCACAAGCATGTTTTTTCCGTCGGGAAACTGGACAAGTATGGAATCACCCTGGCCGACATCCAGAAAGTGAACTTTCAAGTTTTCCGTTTGGGTCCCGGAAACGGCGGGGGAAGCCGGCTTATTTTTCGTATTTACCTTTTGGATTATCGGATTGGAGCAGCCAGCCAAAAATAAAACAGCCAGCAAAAGCAGAATAAATCTTCTCATAATCTACTCCCCGTGTAATCTAATCTTGAAAA
>NZ_MVQM01000158.1:0-11209 GCF_002067195.1 Pelotomaculum sp. PtaB.Bin117
TGCCCTGTCCACAGTAACAGTACTGGAGTTTTACCAGGGGCTGGCTTTGGAGTTGGGTGAGCAGCCCAAGCATAAAAAGGTCGGTATTTTTCATCAGATCCAAGGGGCCATAAATAATTTATATTACGAGCACCATGTAACCCCGGTAATAGTACTGGATGAAATACACCTGGTGAATAACAAAATTTTAGAGGAACTTAGACTGCTTTTTAATTTTAAAATGGACTCCCAAAACCCGTTTATTTTAATTTTGGCCGGACAGCCGTTAATTAGGAACAAGCTGGCCTTAAATGTGAATAACCCGCTGCGGCAAAGGCTTACAGTTAAATATCTCATGTACGGGCTTAAACGAGATGAGGTTGGGGAATATTGCTCCAGTCGGCTGAAAAGTGCCGGGTTACATGAGGAAGTTTTTACTACAGCCGCTTTAGAAGCAATTTACGGTATCTCCAAGGGATTGCCCAGATTGGTTAATAACCTGATTACTACTTGCCTGATAATTGCCGGTGGCAAGAAGCAACGGCAAGTTGATGAGGATGTGGTTTATCTGGCTCAGCAGGAACGGGAAATCTAGCTTTTGGGGGTACCCGTATGCCGAAGAAAAACAGCCTGGAATATTACTTTGCCAGCACGGGGTTTTATGACTTACTGCCGGTTGCGGTTAATCTAATGCGAAAACTGGGTTTTAATCAGGAAGAAGCGCTGGAAGCGATTTGCAAGGTGGCTGATAAAGCCAGGGTGTATCCACCTATAAGAAACCGGAAAACTTGGTTTGTTATTGTATTTAAAGAAAAGTTATATGAAGCACGAGCTGATATTTTAGCTTTCAGATACAAGCGTTCATTGCTTTAATCTCAAAACACCGGGTACTGCCCTCACGGCAGCCCGGTTATCTTTTTGTCTCTATTTTTAACTCCAATGTAATTTGAAAACTTTATTTTGATATACCAATCTAATTTGTGAAATTACACTATTTTGCTGCTTGATTGGCCTAATTTTCTGTGAGAATTGTTTCTGAATTAATTTGAGAATCTACATTATATCGATTGCGGCGTTCTTCCCGCAGTCTAGCTTCTTCCTCTTTTTTACGAGCAGCTTCTTCTCTTGCCTCCCGTTCGATCCGAACCGCTTCAGATTCTTCATAGAGTGCAATAAGTATATCGCTAAGCCTGGATTCGATATTGATATTGTCTGTTTCTCTGAAATATCTGTTCTGGCGAATGCTAATTCTCAGTTTCCCATTGAAGACATAATCATGCTTGCGAATATTGGGTTCAGCAGCCCAGGTATGGTGGCGCTTTGCGTCTTCATACGTAATTATTTCACGAGCTTCCTGCTTTGTGATTACATGCTTGACTTCATCTTGAGCCTCAAACACTTCAAGTCGGACTAATTCATTTCTAATCTGGAGGGAAAGATCGTCATTGACAGAACCGCCCAGACTTTCAACCTGACGAAAAAGAGCATCAAGTATCCGATATACCCGCGGAAGTGACTCGCTAGAAATAACACCAGCCAGAAACGGTGGACGATTGGAATAGTTTTTGAAGCTCCTTTTAGCACCTTCAGGTTTTGTGTCTTTTTTATTCCATTCTTTAACTACAGACCTATAGGCAGCGATTTTTTTGTGTAGATGTGCATTCTCAGGCGGCATCTTGATTTGCTGGGCTGCAAGTAGTACCTTTTGTCTCTCGCTTTCTGTCAAAAATGCGAGTGGCTGTGATGACGATTTACTTAATCTTACACCTTCAAAGGTTTTTGCCCCAATTTTCTCAGTTACTCCGTTTGTTGCAGGGAGTGGGGGCTTATTTAGTTTTTCTCCAGCACGAAGCTTCGCCCAGTATCCACGGGGAGGAACAGGCACATTGAGTGATTTACAGATTTTATGTATCGCCACATCTGAAACACCATATTGAACGGCAACATCAACAACCGGTTTTGCCCACACTTCTTCATATAATTTTTCCCGGTTATAGATGTTCTCACCATCCACTGTACGATATGTAAGCTGATTGTCTTTAGATATATCCGGTATTTCAACCACCGGTTGTTTTTCTGATATTTCTTTCTCCTCTGCTGCTTTAACTACAAAACCTGAGCTTTCCTCTTGCTGAGTGTCAGCCATCCCTTTAGTAGCAGCTACAGAAGCTGCAGTTCGTCTGGAACGTTTTGGTGTAGAGTTTGTTGGCAACGTGACTTCAATGATTGACGAATCCGGCAACGGAGTTTTTGTTACTGGCTTGCCAAATTTCAATTGGATCCAGTATCCCGATGGTGGGATTGGAATATCATTCTCTTTGCATAGTTTAAGTAATTCAGCGTAGGGTACATCATATTTCTTTGAAACTCCAGATACTGATATTGCCCATATCTCATTATACAATTGTTCTCTTGAAAACTTTGCAGATCGATCTTCTATCAAAGTTCTTCCTCCTTTCTTACATTAGTTCTCTGGTGACGGGGAAATATGTTCGGCTTCTTTATCCTTCTGCATGGAATCTGCATCCCAAGATAGCGAAAACGCGTATTCGAATAATTTTATATTCCCTACCCCGCGCTTTCGCTTAATATAAAAAGCAGATCCTTTTTCATTTCTTCAAACTGAGAAATTATAGTGTTGAGGTTCTTTTCTATATTTTGAATCTGGACATTGGTTATCTTCCCATGCTTATATGCAATAAGCCGCTCGTCAATAATATGATAACTCCAGCTATCGGAATATCTATCTTCATTGTGAATTGCAAATCCGATTGGCAACAGGTCATTTCTCATTCCAATACTTACGGCCATAGGGGATAATCCAAGATAATCAGCCGCTATTTTACAGGTAATTTTCGGGAAGCTCCTTATTTCTTCATCGGTATATTTACCCACGTGTTTCACCTCCTCATTTCGTGTTGTTTTTTATATTATATTATTTATATATTTAATCATCTACAGATAACTCTGAAATTGTGTACTATACTGCCATAATAGCAACCTTCAATAAAAAATACCCGCAAGGTCGGCACGTTTGACTATGCCAGCCCTGCGGGGTTCTGTTTTACGCTATATATTCCACTCCAACTCCATGCCATCCTTAAAGTGAAAAACCATGGCTCATGCAATTCCCCATATACTACATTCGGACTCTTATGTGGTGGTAATGGAGTTTTCTTTATTATTTCACCGGATCGGATCCTGGCCCAGTAACCCCGGGGAGGCGCAGGGATGTTTAAACGCTTACACACCTTATGTAGCGCAACATCCGTAACCCCGTAGTGCTTGGCCACAATAGTAACGGGTTCGGCACAGACTTCTTTATAAATCTTTTCGCGTTCATACCGGTTCTCACCCATTTCTATGGCTCCTTTGCGACATACCTTTACCTCTTCCTTACATCAAGATCAAAGTGTATCTTAATCATACCATAATTTACCAGTTATTATTCTTTGATAGAATTAACTTCGAGCACTATTTATTTATGTATACGATAATATTTAATTAGTAATTAAAAATATTATTAACTATATTGACATAATTAGAAACTCCTTATATAATGGAATTAAATGGAGGTAGTACATATGGAAAAAGAATTTTTAGGATGCTGCCCAAGATGTAATGAGAAATTAATAGCGACACAGCTTGTCTGTAAAAGCTGTGATTTAAAATTAAATGCTGATTTTAATCTAAGTAATTTTGACTATCTAGATAAAGAACAACTTGATTTTGTAGAAAGTTTCCTTAAATGCCAAGGTAGTTTTAAAGCTTTACAGGAAGAAAAAGGGATGTCTTATCCCGCCGCGAAGAAAAAATTATTAGATATATTAATAAAACTTGGCTGGGAGGGAAATAAAACCATTGAGGAGGACGTTTTTCTAATGTCCATTCCGACAACTGTGCCTATTTTGGAAACAGACGATCTAATAATTAAACGCATAAAGCAAAAACTCAATCAAAGCAGTGGAAGGGCAACTATAAAGCTGTTCCAAGGTGATCCTTGTAAGATATGGTATTCGTCAAGCGGCAATGGGCTTGATTCTTCAAAGATACCAATTCCTAGCCAGTTGACTTGGGAAGCTTTCATTGCTGCAGTCGAGCTGGTTATAAAAAAAGGTGGGAAAGCAGAAAAGGGTAATGCAAGAGCAGGTAAACTTGGGAGTGAAAGATTACCTTTTGATTCGGTTGAAGGGTTCATTGCCCATAAGGTACATGGCGTAAAAGAAGGTGAATCAGCTTTTGGTCCAGGCTTTGTGATATGTGCAGTTTTAGATTGGGCTGAGATATGTAAAAATGAAAGAGGATATCTTTCAATATGCCCAATGTTTTTATCTGAATATAAAGAAAGCCGCTGAGCAGAGGTGTACAAATGGCATATGAACGTTTTAAACCCGGTTTATCATTAACAAAGCAAGAAAAGGTTGACTTGATGGCCGAATACATATCACATTATAGAACCTTGTCAAAAGATGGTAACCTTAATGTTTTGAATAGAAAAATTCCTCGCGAAGCTTTTGCATCTGCTCTCGACCGAATAGGTGAGTTATTACTTTATGAGGCACAAATCTTATCTGAAAGTAATGGCCCGGTTAAGGAGTTTTTAAACGAAAATCCGCTGCCGCCGCACATGGCCACTTTATTACCAGACGATTTTAGAGTTTTTTGTTTGATTCTGAATGCCTTGAAACAGTGGGTACAGGCTGAATCAGCAGCAACTGATACATACTTATTGGGTCGCACAGCAAAAAAAACCTGCCGCATGGCGGTTGATACGTGTATTGTTACTGGTGAAGCATTGGGTGAAAACGCCGAACTTCATCATCCGTTAAGGGATGGCAGGCCTCCAATTTTGTTAAGTAAAATCGGCCATTCTATCATAGAAGGTCAAGTCAAAAAAACCAGCAAACCAATTATAGAAAGCATTAACAATAAAGGCAAAGAGGCGTATATCAACAATGATGAGGTGGCGCAAAGTCAAAAACAGATTTTTAAAGTTGAAAAGCCGGATGACAATAACGATATTTACAACTTGCTACTAAATCTCAAACACAAGAAAAACAGGTCGTGGGTACATCTCCGAAATGGCTGTCTCGATATTTTAGGCTTGCCTGTATGCTTTACAACCCAGCCAGTAAAGAATATTTCGAGACAATTCGCGCGTGATGCTCAACGGTTGACTGATCTTTCATATAAAGAGTTACTGCAATTTCTTGATGAACGCCAATTGGGTTTTAAGTAAATAACGCGAGTTTATTGACTTTATTACTAATCATTACGCTTAGTGAAAATAAGGTAAAATCAAAGATATTTTATATAAGAAAGCCAACCACGAAGTAACGCCACCATGAGGGGCGTGTGGGCAACCGTACGGGTTCAAGTCCCGTCTCCGACACCAAAAAGTTCCCTATTTTCAAGGCTTCCGGGATTTTGACCGGAAGCTTTTTCATTTGCTTTTGGGGTCGTATTTTGCTCAAGACGTGTGTGATCATACATGCTGGTAGCGTGCGGGATGTGGTGTCAGGCGCGCACAACTTTTTATATTTTGGAGGTATTGCTTAATCCGGTCTATTCGGGCGGTAATCCGGTCACATTCGGGCACCTAATCCGGTCGGATTTGGCCACCTTGTGAAGTGTTTTCAGTTTAACAAAAATCAATCCATTTTTTCAATATCGTCATCATCATTTTGTTCTAAATCTGGGCATCGTTTTGATGGCCCGTAGAGTTCAAAACGGTAAGCATTGTGTACGATCCGATCAAGTACGGCATCAGCTACCGTGCTGTCATCAAATAGATCATGCCAGTCCTTGACGGGAAGTTGGCCGGAAATAACGGTAGACCGGCATTCAAACCTGTCCTCAACCACTTCAAGCAAATCCCTACCGGAAACCGGGTCAAGGACAGCCATACCCCAATCGTCCAGTATCAAAAGGTCTGTTTTCTTGAGTTCACGCATTATACGGTTGTAGGAACCGTCACCACGGCCAATAGTGAGATCAGTAAGCAGCCGGTTAACCCGATAGTATTTTGTTTTCAGTCCCTGACGGCAGACGGCATTACCGAATGCACAGGCAAGATAAGTTTTGCCAGTGCCGGTGGCGCCGGTAACGATAATATTTCGATGTTCATTTATCCATGAGCAGTCGGCAAGCCTTGCTACATAGCCACGGTCAAGCTTCCGACGCGGGTCGTAATCCAGGTCTTCCAGACATGCTCCCGGGATGCGGAGGTCTGCCTGACGCAATAGTCTGGTTAACCGGCTATTGTGTCGTGTTATCCACTCGGTGTCAACAATCATTCCGAAGCGTTCTTCAAAACTGAGTGCAATTGAATCAGGGCTTTCAATCTGCCGGCGGTATTCCCTGCCCATGGAAGACAGTTTCATAGACACGAGCTTTTCCAGGGTTTGATTGTTAAGCATCATGTTCACCTCCCTTCTATGTGTAGTAAGCCGCACCACGCACATTTTCGTGTCCGGGTGTAGCTTTTGAGGAAGGTGATACCTGTACTTTAACAAGGTCCTGGCCGTTTTTCAGGATGTTGGTAACTGTCGTATAGGTACAGGAATTCATGATCTTTGCTTTGGCGCAGGCGGTTTCCAGGCGTTCAAGACCATACTTCTTGGACATCTGTAAAAGACCCATGCAGGACTTGTATGCCTGTTCCTCTATCTTTTGGAATGCAAGCATCCGGTCTATGACATAAAATGTGTTTTCTCCAATATTTTTTGCCCATAAACGATATCTGTTGCCGTTGAATTGTTTTGAATCCCAGTAATGCCGGTGTCGTTCCGGCATATGAGCAGGATCGGTAACATATCTTTTCCCGGAATACTTTCGTATGTGAGAAGCGATTCTTACCCTGCTTGAATCAAATATCTCTATGGTTGTAGATGTGGCTCTTATGGTCACTCTCTGCCGGTAAAGGGTATACGGTACAGAGTAATAAAAATCGTTGTATTCCACGTGATAATTATCTGGTACTGTGCGCAGCTTCATGTCTGCAGTTTCAAATGCTGAAGCGGCCAAAGACCGCAATTTTGGAAAATCAAGCTCATTGAATACGGAAAGCCTTGTTCCCGGACGTTTTTGATACCGCCTCCGCACAAGCTCTGAAAGTCTGTGTTTTATGGCTTTATTCAGTTCACCGAAGCTGAAGAACCGCTGATTTCTGAGCCAGCCCAGAAGCCATGTTTCAAGCCACTTGACACTTTCTTCAACAGGTGCCTTGTCCTGCGGCTCACGTATCCTTGCCGGGATTACCGCCACATTGTAATGCTTGGCTAGTTCCCAATAGGCAGGATTAATTACAGGGTCATAATATTGTGGCTTGCTTACAGCCGTTTTGCAGTTGTCCGGCACTACAATGCGAGGTACGCCGCCGTAGTATTCAAATGCATGTGTGTGGGCAATCAGCCATTTATCCAGCTTCTCGTCTGGAAATGCCTCCACATAAGGAAAACCGCTGTTGCCCAAAGTGCATACAAAGAAATGCGCGTCATAAAGTTCACCGGTTGATTGGTCAACAACCAGCGATAATGTATCGCCCATCCAGTCAACAAATAATTCCTTGCCGGCTTCACGTTCCTGATGCATGGTGACGTTTTTACCGGAAATACCTTTCCAACGATTAACGTTCACAAAACTGACTGTATTCAAGCCCCTCGGGAGTTTTACTTTTGTATTCCTCCCACAGAAATCGCAGGTTTAATTTCGGGTGTTTCTGAAGTTCATCGTAGATATATTCATAATCAGGCTCAGGTTTTAAGTACTTTTTTCGTGTATAAATAGGGTATAGCAGCTTTTGCAGTTGGTCATCTGTCATAGCCGAAGCTTTATCATAACAAAGGCTGGTTTCTCTGCAGCGTCGTTGCACTTCTCCAACGGTTGATCTTGCGCAGCCTACACTTGCAGCTATTTCTCTCTGACTATGGCCTTTTTCGGTTAGCCTAAGTATTTCAAGTATTTTCACGGGTTTCTCACACCTCATTATTCGCTCTCCTCATAACAGTCTTTCAGACCATTGTAGAGGTTATCTTCACGAGGTGGTAGATGTACCCATTATCCGGCCGAATGTAACCGGATTGTCTGGCCGAATGACTCCGGATTCACCGCCCGAATGTGGCCGGAATCGGTGGCCGAATCACGCCGGAATATGCAGTATCACGTCATGGGTAAAAGGAGAAAAAATGAGCTTCAACCATTTGACGAAAATAAAGCATTACAACTTTTTAAGGAGGCCGTGCCAAGCTTCGAAGATGCCGAAAAGCTTTTACGCTAACGAAAAGGCCAGGAATATACTGAAGCGTACCATCGAATGGCACAGGGAGAACCTCCACGCTTTTAAAAAAGCTATGCGGGAACAAGGTACTACGCTTAACCTGGAGAAAATCACCCACAGGACCATCCGGAATAACCTTGTTCTTTACGCCATCCAAAAATGGAGCAACAAACCGTAGATTTACTACCAATAATGGAAACAGAAACCGTTGTATTCCCACAGATAGTCTTGGAGTGTATCGCGCTATCGATTGAAACTCAAAGCGGAAGAGTCAGTTCGAAATTCGATGTTATTTGTTCACCAGGTACTACCACAATATTTTAACCCCAGCGGCTCTCTTCTACTGCTGAGGCCACGAATTTTTAACCCATCCCAATAGTTTTATAGTTATTATGGATATTGGGTTAGCTGCATTCTCTAAGTAAATTAATGGAGTTGAGCTAAAGAAATGACCATCGCTTAAACTTAGCTTACGACTTTACACACGAGGCCTAGACTTTAAACGTCTTTGTAAGATTGTTCATATCTTCAGACATTTTGGAAAGCTGTTCGGTAGTTGCCGTCACTTCCTCCATAGCTGCAGTCTGCTCTTCCGCAGTGGCAGTAATGTTTTCCATCCCCTCCGAAACCTGCTGCGCCGCAGCTGCAACCCCCCGAACTTGTTCGGCAAGCACGCCTACAGCTTTGATAATTCCCCTAAATATTCCCCCGACCTCTTCAACCACAAAAGTACCTTCCTTGACCTGATTGTTCCCTGCGGTCATGGCCGTAACAGCCTTTGCCGATTCTATCTGTACCTGTCCAATCATTTTGTTAATGTCCTTGGCAGCCTCTGCGGATTGCTCAGCTAGTTTTCGTACTTCATCTGCCACCACCGCGAACCCCAGACCTTGAGCACCTGCCCTTGCCGCTTCAATGGCAGCGTTTAAGGCAAGCAGGTTTGTCTGGTCGGCAATGCTGGTAATCATTTCAACGATCTGATTCACTTGGTTCAAAGTAATGGAAAGAGAGTCTATTACTCGAGAGGCTTCATCACTGGTTGTTCTGATTGTATTCATCTGGCGGGTTAGTTTCTCAACGCTTATAGCCCCGTTTTGGGCTTCATGTGCCGTCTCACCGGAAACAGTAGTTACCTCCTGTAGGTTTTTTGATATCTGCTCCACTGTGGAGGCTATCTCTTCAACGGTGGCAGCCGCTTCCATCGCGCCAGTCGATGTTTGCTGGGCTTGGTTGCTCAACTGCCCAGCAGAGTCGCTCAATAATTTGCCCGTGTCCACAAGTTGCCTTACCACATTCCTCAAGTTGTCCCTCATGGTTGTGACCGATTCTGCCAGTTGCCCTATTTCGTCACTGGATTTTATGTCCACCGTCCGGGTCAGGTCCCCCCCAGCCACAGCAAAAACGCCTTCTCTCAGCGATAAGATTGGTTTGACTGTTTTATTTGTTAATATGACTCCCACAAGGAACGCAAATACGGCTCCCAGAAAAAGCACAACTAATGTGTTCCTTACCACCGCGATTACCCCGGCCGAGGCCTCTTCCAAAGTTTGCATCGTAACCACTACCCACTTTAAAAATGGCATCTGGGTATAGCTGGCAAGCCAAATCTTGCCATCGTACATCATCTTGAGGTAGCCCGTTTTCCCAGCTAGGCCTTCCTTTACTGGAAGAAGGTCCGAAAAGTCTTTTTGTTCAGCCACGTATTGCTGGTCCGGGTGAGCCACTACCTTGCCGGTGCTGTCCACAATGAAGGAATACCCAGTTTTGCCGGTATTATTTTTCTTATTGATGTTACCTAGTGTATTCAGATTTAAGGCTAGATTAATGGCTCCCTTTAAAACACCATTTTCTCTAACCGGCGCCACTACAATTACGGATGGTTCTTGCGTCGTCCTAGAGATGAGGACCTCGCTGACCGCATAATCCATTCCTGCCAATATTGCCTTAAAGTAGGAGCGATCATGCACGTCCACAAGTTTCTGGTCATCACTACGCGCAATTTGTATTCCATTTGTGTTGAATAATCCATTAGAGTCTACATCCATATTCTTTTCTTTAACGGATTTAAAAAAGGTATACAACTCTGTTGGCTCCATTTTTATGACCTGAGGGGTGTTAGCCAGTGTTATCGCCAGATCTACCTTGCTCTTTATCAGTTGGTCGACCTCAGTGGATAGCCTGGAGGCAACCAGGCTGTTCTGGTCATATACGCTTTCCTCCATGTGTTCCTTTACACTGAAGACGGTCCAAATTCCTCCCGCTAGTAAGGGCAATACCGCAACGACAACAAAGAATACAACAAGCCTAGTTTTCAAACTAAAACCCGATTTTTTCATCCTCATCTTCATTGATAAAATTAACCTCTTTTCATCTTACTAGATCCAGGATAAGCAACTGGGTTTCGCCTCTCTTTAGGATATTTATTATTAAATAATTAATATTTTTAATGATTGAGGCGAAACCTTTATTGTTATCCTTATTTTTTAATAGATGTACTCTATCTCTTTAAAAATAAGCTACCAAAGGCCAAGCCATTTCCAATACGTATAAGCCGTTATTATCCAAAAGAGCAAATATATCAAGACAAAAGCCCAGCCTGACTTAAGCATATCCTTGACTTCAAAATAACCGCTGCTATACATTACCATATTGCTTGTCATTTGCATTGGCAAAAGATAAGCGGCATGACCGACTGTACCAATAACCATCAGCAATACAGTATCTGCACCGGGAATATTCCATCCTTTGGCTGCAGCAACAATTATTGGGGCAATGGGCACGATTAAAGCTATACCAGAGGCTTCCATTGATCTTACAATAGTACTTACGAAAACGAGTATAGTAAATATCAATAATATTGGCATAGCATTAGTTAGGTTTAGTACGACTCCACCGATCCATGCCATGGCACCGCTTTGCTCTACTAAGTTTCCAAATGCCAGTGCTGAGCCT
>NZ_MVQM01000159.1:0-18284 GCF_002067195.1 Pelotomaculum sp. PtaB.Bin117
TTTTGGGGTAAAATCTTTTTTTTTGTTCCTTTCAACCCTTGTACGCTCTGGCTTCTCAAACATCGCAATTAGCTCTATCTCGCTTTATCTCTCTTCTTGTTATTCTTGACGTTAAAAAATGATTACTATATAATAGATAGTGTGTGCCTAGCTATAGTGGCATTTTGCTTTTATTCCAAAATATAAAAGGGGTGTATTTGATGAAGCGTACCTACCAGCCGAAGTCACGCAAGCATAGAAAACTGCATGGCTTCTTAAAGAGAATGGCTACACGGTCTGGAAGAAATATTATTAAAAGAAGGAGAATTAAAGGTAGAAAGAGATTAACTGCGTGAGGCCGCTGTATATTAAAGGTGGCCTTTCTAGCTATATGAGCGTTTTAAGAGTATAGTTGGTGTTAATGGTTGGATATATTAGATAGCAGGAGAATTAATGACTGTTATTAATAAAATTAAAAAAAATAAAGATTATAGGAAAGTATATAGTTGTGGAAAATCAGTGGCTGACCGCTATCTAGTTTTATTTTTTTGGGTGAATAACTTGGAAACCAGCCGGTTTGGCTTTACAGCAAGTAAAAAAATTGGCAATGCCGTAGTAAGGAATAGGGTAAGACGCCTGTTTAAAGAAGTCTGCCGTTTAAATATAAATAAATTTCCAGTTGGCTTTGATTATGTTTTACTGGCGCGTAACGCCATCGTAGGGCGAAAATATCAACAGGTTGAAGAAAGCCTGTTAAAATTGTTGAAAAATATTACTTCTCGCAGAGGGCAGACATGAGGAAATTGTTAATTTTGTTGATTCGTTTATATCAAGTGTTTATATCTCCTTTAAAAATGCCTACCTGCCGTTTTTATCCAACTTGCTCACATTATGCTTTGCAAGCTGTACAAAAATATGGAATAATAAAAGGCGTCTGGATGGCAGTGAAAAGAATACTGAAGTGTCATCCTTTTCATCCCGGTGGATTTGATCCGGTATAAGTGTGGATAATTCTGTGTAAAAATGCTTATGCAGGTGGAAGGTAATTTGATCATATTTTTTTATTAACCGGTATTTGTTGGGAGGCATTGAGATTTGGAAATATTTAATGCACTTGTTGATGGTATGACCGGTTTAATGAATTGGTTATATCAATTGACTGTACAGGTAGGGGTGCCAAGTTATGGTATAGCGATTATTCTATTAACTGTTTTAATTAAAATGCTTCTTTATCCACTGACCCAGAAACAGATGAAATCTATGGTAGTTATGCAAAAGCTGCAGCCGAAAGTAAAACAAATTCAAGATAAATGGAAGAATAAAGATCCGAAAAAAATGCAGCAGATGATCATGGATTTGTACAAGGAAAATAACGCCAATCCAATGGCCGGGTGTTTGCCGTTGTTGATCCAGTTGCCGATTTTAATAGCGCTGTACAGGTCATTGTATGCTTTTCCATTTATTAACGAGGCGCACGCGAGTTTTATTTGGGTGCAAAATTTGAGTGGTACGGATCCTTATTATATTTTGCCGTTACTGGCCGGTATAACTACTTTTCTTCAGTCAAAAATGACTACATCCATGACAGATCCTACCCAGAAAACAATGCTTTATATGATGCCTCTTATTATTGTCTGGATATCGGCTACTGTGCCTGCGGGTCTTGCTTTGTACTGGGTTGTTTTTAATGTGGTTGGCGCAATACAGCAGTATTTTATTAATAAACAGACCATGCCGGTAAAGGAGGGAGCTAGTGGAAGGTGAAGGTTGTAGAGAAAACAGGTAAAACTGTTGAAGAAGCTGTTGGACAGGCTCTTCAGAATATGGGTGTTTCTATAGATGATGTGGAAGTAGAGATAATTGAGGAACCGACAAAAGGAATTTTAGGTCTGTTTGGAGCAAAGCCGGCAAGGGTTAAAGTAATTTTAAAAGAAGGGGCGTCCGAGAAGGCTGTTGATTTGCTGAATAATATCATCAAAAGCATGGAGCTGCAAGTTGAGTTGGATGTGGTGGAGAAAAAAGATTTTCTTACTATAAACCTGAAGGGACCTGAATTAGGAATATTAATTGGCAGGCGGGGCGAAACACTGGATGCGCTGCAGTTCCTGGTAAATCTTTCAGTTAATAAAAATAAGGAAGTTAGAAGAAAAATAATTATTGATGTGGAAGGTTATCGTCACAGAAGAGAGGAAACGCTGCAAAAACTTGCCGTAAAACTGGCGAATAAGGCCAAGCAGCGAGGAAGAAGCGTAGTTTTGGAGCCAATGAGTTCGCAGGAAAGAAGAATCATTCACACTGCTTTGCAGGGAAGGGATGACATATATACTTTCAGTGAAGGTGACGAACCTTACCGTAAAATTATTATATCCCCGAAAAAATGATGATAAACCCAGCGGGCTGAACAGCAAGCTGGGTTTATAAATAGAAACCGGAAATGGGAATGGAAAAGATTATTGTTTACCGGAAGGTGGTTGTATTGCAAGAAGATACGATTGCTGCTATTTCAACACCTTTGGGTGAAGGCGGTATAGGAATCGTCAGAATAAGCGGCCCTGAAGCTCTAAAAGTTTCTGGAAAAATATTTAAGTCAAAGAGAGCCGGTTTAGAGGAAATAAAAAGTCATAGAATGATTTACGGACATGTCTGCGACCGTCTGACAGGGGAAGTTGTTGATGAAGCGCTTTTTTGCTATATGAAAGCGCCGCATTCTTACACAAGGGAAGACATAGTGGAGATAAATTGTCATGGCGGCATGGTTCCCTTGAGAAAAACGCTTGAACTTGTCCTGGCGGAAGGGGTAAGATTGGCCGAGGCTGGTGAATTCAGCAAGAGGGCTTTTTTAAACGGCAGATTGGACCTGGCCCAGGCGGAATCTGTTATTGACCTGATCCGGTCCAAGACTGAAGCGGGGTTAAAACTCGCGGTTTCCCAATTAAAAGGTGATTTATCCAAGAAAATCAGAGAGATACAAGATAAAATACTTGGCATTCTGGCGCAGGTGGAAGTTAATATTGACTTTCCGGAGGATGATTTAGAAGAAGCAACCGGTAAGGATATTATTTGCGCCGGTGAAGTGTTGCTGGAACAGATAAAAAGTTTAATTAAAGGGGCGGACGCAGGTATTATTTACCGGGAAGGTGTCAAAGCGGCGATCGTCGGCAAGCCGAATGTGGGGAAGTCCTCTTTGTTAAATGCTCTGTTAAGGGAAAAGAGGGCGATAGTGACAGATGTGCCGGGAACAACCAGGGATGTTATCGAGGAAATAATTAATATCAAAGGAATTCCTTTAAGAATTATTGATACGGCGGGTTTGCGCGAGACTGAGGATTTAGTTGAAAAGATCGGCATGGAGCGGACAAGAGAGGCGACTGACCGGGCTGATCTGGTCCTGCCGGTGCTTGACGCGACAGAGGGGTTGTCACGGGAAGACTTTGCGGTATTGGCATTGGCGGGTGCTAAGAAATGCCTGGTTATAGTAAATAAAATAGATGTTCAAGATAAAAAAATAGATATGGAGGATTTGAAAAAGCTAGCCGGCGGCAGAAAGGTAATCTGTATATCAGCCGAACAAGGGACCGGACTTGCTGAGTTGGAAGATATGATCGCCGATCTGTTGCTTTGTGGAAAAGTCGATCAATCCGACAGCTATATGGTTACAAATATCAGGCATAAACAGGCGCTGGAAAAGGCGGCGTTTCATTTAAGCGAGGCAATTTCGTCAATAAAAGGCCTGGTGCCGGTGGATATAGTGGCCATAGACTTGCGTGACGCCTGGGAGGCTTTAGGGGAAATTACCGGCATGTCCGTTACTGAAGATTTAATTGAAAGGATTTTCAGAGATTTTTGTGTTGGTAAATGAGGCGGAAGATGATGGAATATTTTGCGGGAAATTATGATGTTATCATAGTTGGCGCGGGACATGCCGGCTGTGAGGCGGGTCTTGCCGCCGCGCGGATGGGCTGCCGGACGCTGGTTGTCACGCTGAATATGGACAACGTTGCGTTGATGCCCTGCAACCCGGCGGTTGGCGGGCCGGCAAAGGGGCATCTGGTGCGGGAAGTAGACGCTCTGGGCGGGGAAATCGGCCTGAATGCCGACCGGGCTTCTATCCAAATGCGCCTTTTAAACACCGCAAAAGGGCCGGCTGTTCAGGCTTTGCGCGCCCAGACGGATAAGAAATGTTATCAAAACGGAATGAAGCAGGCACTTGAGCAGCAAAACGATCTAGATTTAAAACAGGCGCTGGTTGAGCGGTTGTTGGTGAAAAATGGAAGAGTATGGGGGGTGGCCACCAATACAGGGGCTGTATTTACGGCAAAAGCAGTTGTTTTAACAACAGGCACATATTTAAAAGGAAAAATTTTTATTGGTGATCTTTCTTATCCGGGTGGACCGAACGGACAATTTCCATCTGTTGGATTATCAGGCAGCCTGGTCGAACTTGGCATCAAATTGAATCGTTTTAAAACGGGGACGCCGCCGCGGATTGATAAAAAAAGCGTTGATTTTACCCGTATGAATATCCAGCCGGGGGATGAAAAAATGAAGCGGTTTTCCTTTTTTTCGCCTCCTCTCCATAGGGAACAGTTGCCGTGCTGGCTGACTTACACCACTGAGAAAACACATAGCTTAATCAGAGAGAATTTACACCGGTCGCCGTTGTATACAGGCGTGATTATGAGCCAGGGGCCGCGCTATTGTCCTTCTATCGAAACAAAGGTAGTGCGTTTTTCGGATAAGCCTGCCCATCAGGTTTTTATCGAACCAGAGGGCAGGGATACCACGGAAATGTACGTGCAGGGCATGTCCACAAGCCTGCCGGAGGATGTTCAACTGGCCTTGCTGCGCACATTGCCGGGTCTTGAGCGGGTGGAAATGATGAGGGCGGGCTATGCTATCGAATATGATTACATTATTCCGGGTCAGTTGAAGCTTTCACTGGAAACAAAAATAGTGCCGGGGCTTTTTTCGGCCGGCCAGCTGAACGGCACATCCGGCTATGAAGAAGCTGCGGCGCAGGGCATTATTGCCGGCATTAACGCCGCGCTTTATGTGCAGGAGAAAGAACCGCTAATTTTAGACAGAGCGCAGGCTTATATCGGTGTGCTGATTGATGACCTGGTTACTAAAGAGATTGACGAGCCTTACCGGATGCTGACCTCCAGAGCAGAATACCGGTTGCTTTTAAGACAGGATAACGCCGACTTGAGATTAACTGAAATAGGTTATAAAATCGGATTGATACCCGCTGACAGATATGAAATGTATGTGCAAAAAAAAGAACTTATTGAGAACGAAAAGGAAAGATTGAATCATACTGTTGTGCCGGTGACAGAGAAAACTAAAAAAATATTGGCTGAAATAAAAAGCGCGGGTTTGCCGCAGCAGGGAATCACTCTGGCGGGGTTGCTGAGACGGCCGGAAATCAGCTATGAAAATCTGTTGATGCTGCCTGTGGGTCACCCTGATTTAGATGAGGAAGTGCGTGAGCAAGTGATGATTCAGGTTAAATATGAGGGGTATATAAAAAAGCAACAGGCGCAGGCGGAACGCTTTAAACGTTTGGAGGAAAAAAAGCTTCCCGCGGATCTCGATTATGGAAAGGTAAAAGGCCTTTCTTTAGAGGCTAAAGAGAAAATGGAAAATATTAAACCCGCCTCAATTGGGCAGGCTGCCAGGATTGCCGGGGTCACGCCGGCTGACTTGTCGGTGCTGTTGATTCATCTGGAGCAGAGAAAGAGACGGAAAGAAGATAAAGTTGAATAGTAAATATGGTAGCAAAGTTGCCTGGATTGGAGTGCGCTTGCCATAAGAGCGATTTTGAGTTTTGAGTACTAATTCAGGGAACGAGTGAGCCCGGGGATAAGAGAGGGAACTGTTTAAGCGAGAGTAGCGAGCGAGTTTGACCGAGCCCGAAGGCTAACGAGTTCATACGTTTATAAGGGGCGAAGTTATAATAATTTTTTAATTACAGGTGGACGGATGAGTGAGTTGCTGGAGACTCTCAAAAAAGGTTTAAAAGAAATGGGTATTGAAATAACGGAAAGTCAATTAGAATGCTTTCAATTATTTTACCGGTTGATCGTAGAAGAAAATAAGAAAAACAATATTACCGCAATAGTGGATGAGCAAGAATTTGCCGTAAAACACTTTATTGATTCTCTGACCTGCTTGAAGGCCGGTATGTTTAACGATGGCATGAAGTTAATGGATATAGGCACAGGGGCCGGATTTCCGGGAATACCTCTAAAGATTTGCCGGCCTGGACTGGAAGTTGTTTTGGTTGAATCTCAGGCTAAAAAAGTGAAATTTTTATTGAAAGTGATCCGAGCTATGGATTTAAAAAACATCTCCGCCATGCACACAAGAGCTGAGGAAATTGGCAGAAAGACGTTTTACAGGGGGTATTGCGACCTGGTCACGGCGAGAGCTGTTGCTGAATTGAGAGTTTTAGCTGAATATTGCCTGCCGGTAGTGAAGATTGGCGGGTTTTTTTTGGCGATGAAAGGGCCGAAACTTTTTAAGGAATTAGCGGCGGCGGAAAAAGCAGTTAATATACTTGGAGGGGAAATTGCAAAAATTATTAAATTAAATTTACCTGTTACTGGTGATGAAAGAAACCTGGTGGTTGTTAAGAAAATAAAGCCGACCCCTGAAAAATACCCGCGGCGTCCCGGAGTTCCCCTGAAAAAACCTGTTTAAAATTTGTTTTGCACTTCACAAATTCACCCTTAGGTTGACGCAACCAAGCAATCCATCAATTTAAATTAAGGAGATCTTTTTCGCGGCAGGAACCAGGATAGAAAATGTTGAATTATTAGGTTTATTCTGCTGGAATAATAGTGGGGGTGGAAAAAGTGGGGAGAATTATCGCCATTGCCAACCAGAAGGGAGGAGTTGCCAAAACGACCACGGCGGTTAATTTAAGCGCATGGCTTTCCCTGATGGGGCAGAAGGTTTTGCTAGTGGACATCGACCCCCAGGGAAATGCGACGACCGGCGTGGGAGTCGACAAGGAAAAAGTTAATCTTTGCATATATGATGTTTTGATTAATCAGTTAGATATTGAGAAAGTGATAGTCACGAGCGCGGTGGAAGGTTTAGACTTGGTTCCGGCCACTATAGAGCTTGCCGGGGCGGAAGTTGAATTGGTAAATGTGGCTGAGCGGGAGAAGATCTTAAGAGCATCTTTAAGCGTAATTAAAAACAAATATGACTTTATTTTTGTTGATTGCCCGCCTT
This sequence comes from Pelotomaculum sp. PtaB.Bin117, assembly GCF_002067195.1. Lineage (NCBI taxonomy): Bacteria > Bacillati > Bacillota > Clostridia > Eubacteriales > Desulfotomaculaceae > Pelotomaculum > Pelotomaculum sp. PtaB.Bin117. Next base: position 7,222 of record NZ_MVQM01000159.1, read on the forward strand.
CATTAGGTTTGCTTACATTGAACGCCTTAACAGCGGCCGGCTCCCTGATAATCCCGATACAGTGTGAATATTACGCCCTGGAAGGCTTAGGACAGCTGTTAAATACTATCGGCATGGTGCAAAAAAATTTAAATAAGGAACTGGTCATCGAGGGTGTGCTGTTAACTATGTTTGACGGGAGAACAAATTTGGCCATACAGGTTGTTGACGAGGTGAAAAAGCATTTCAGGGAAAAGGTATACAGATCTATTGTGCCGCGAAACATCCGTTTAAGCGAGGCGCCGAGTCATGGTAAGCCGGTGATGGTGTACGACAAGCGCTCAAAAGGCGCGGAAGTTTATCACGAACTCGCTAAGGAAGTGATCGGCATTGAGTAAGCGCAGAGGTCTTGGCAAGGGTCTGGAAGCGCTCATTCCAAGTATAGAGAGAAGTATGGCGAGTCAAAAAGAGAATCAAGAAGAATATAAAGAAATTAACATTGACGATATTAAGCCGGCGCCCGGTCAGGCAAGACAGTTGTTTAATCAAGAAAAGCTGGCGGAGCTTGCCGCTTCAATTAAAGAACATGGTGTTATCCAGCCTGTCGTGGTCAGGCCTTCGAAAGGCGGCGGGTACGAGTTGATTGCCGGGGAAAGGCGATGGAGGGCCTGCCGGCTCCTGGGACATAAGGTCATACCGGCTGTGGTTAAGGACTACCACGATTTGGAGGCTATTGCAGTATCGCTTATTGAAAATGTGCAGCGTGAGGATTTGAATCCTTTGGAAGAAGCGTCTGCATATCAGCAATTAATAAAAGATTTTGGGCTGACGCAGGATGAGGTTTCCGGCCGGGTTGGAAAGAGCCGGCCTTTTGTGGCAAATATGGTAAGGCTTTTGGAATTGCCGCCGGAAATAAAGGAGATGCTTGCCGGGGGGCAGTTGAATACAGGTCATGCCAGAGCCCTGCTGGCGATACGGGAACCCGAAAAACAATTGGCTGTGGCAAAAAAGATCTCCAAGCAACAGCTGAGCGTGCGTCAGGCGGAAAAAATGACAAAGCATATCAGCGAAGAAAAAAAAGATATTAAAAATAAAATTGTAATTAATAATTTTGTACGAGAATTAGAAGCAGCTTTGAAGAATTATTTTGAAACGCCTGTAAAATTAAAAGAAACTGCCGGCGGGGGCGGCAGGCTGGAGATAAATTACCGCAGCAAGGATGAATTAAAGCGGATTATTGAAATGATGCTGGGCAAAGAAAATGTTTCACGTGAAACATTTTCTGCTGCCATGAACAAGAAAACTTGATATTTCGCATAAACTTGATAAACGCCTGGGGCTAAAGACCCCAGGCGTTTATCTTTTTATACTCGGGAATGGTCCTCTTGAGTCCGTTTGCTATGACATCAGCTATTCTCATCACTAAATTCAACCTGGTGTTCTGCAGCACCAGGTACTCCATGAACCCGCCGATGTTCACTATCCCGGTAATATGGATTTGTCCCACCGGCGGAAGATTTTTGTTGACACCCGCGCCTGGAAGCAATGAGCCGTCTCCTAAATTAACACAACCGACATTTTCCAGCTTGCCAAGTGACGCGTCGATAGCAATGACAAAAGGATCCTGGTAATTTTTTTGAATTTCTTCGATCGTTTCCCGCAGGTTGCTGGCATGTATCGGCTTTTCCAATGTGCCGTATACAATATAAAAGTCTTGATCGCCCGAATCGATAATGCTGCCGACCAAAGGTCCAAGACAGTCGCCGGTGGAGCGGTCGGTACCGATGCATAATAATACTTTCGGGCTTTCCGGGCGGACTTCGAATCTTTTAAGTCTTATGGCGAGATCCGTGGCAAACTTATTAACCGCGGCAGTATCTTCAATATTTATACAAGTCTTCTCTATGTTCGTTATCGTATTTAATTGACCTATATTTTTCATTGACAACCCTCCTGAAGTGCAAACTAATATAGTTATTGCCGCGAGGGTGGTCAATTATTCCTAAATAAAAAAATTTTTTAAATGCATTAGTTTAGCTGATTGGCATAAAAATTCATATACGGAACTTTAAGATAAATAATTAGCCCGGAGGAAGGGCGCCAATGCCGCGTTCACAAAGCAATTTATTGCTGCTGGCCAAAGTTGTGACTGCATATGTCGGCTCTGTGATAGGGGCAGGTTTTGCCTCGGGGCAGGAAATAATGCAGTTTTTTATTTTACATGGCTGCAACGGGCTGTTGGGTGTTGTCCTCTCGACGGTATTGTTCGCATACCTGGGCGGCCTGGTGATGTTCCTTTCGATAAAGATACGCGCAACCAGTTATAAGGAACTGATCATATTTCTATTGGGAACCAAAGCCGGAAAAATAGTGGATGTGTTAAATCTGTTAATGTTAATGGGCGGCCTGAGCGTGATGATGGCGGGCAGCGCCGCTGTTTTTGGCGAGCATTTCGGTTTGCCGGCCCGCGCGGGGGTATGGGTGGTGATTGTTTTGACATCACTGGTGATCATGGGCGGGCTGAATGGGGTGCTGACGGCTAATGTCTTCCTTGTTCCCTTAAAGCTGCTGGCGGTCGTGTTGATCGCGCTGACTGCCATATATAAGGCGAAAGAAGCAATTTTTCTGATTCCGCAGGCGACGCCTCTGGGCGGTGTGGCCGATTCCTGGGTGTGGGCCGGTTTTCTTTACGTATCATATAACATGGTTGTGCCGGTGGCCGTGCTTTCATCGCTGGGCGGCAGCATTCCGCTAAAGATTGGTGTCGCCGGCGGAATAACCGGAGGCTTTTTGCTGGGTTTATCTGTGTCCATAGTAACGGTGGCGGGTTTATTATATCTTCCTGAAGCCGCGGCCTACGAAATTCCTCTTTTATTTCTCGCCAATAAACTCGGGTTTGTTTTTCACTGGCTGCTCGGGTTTCTGATCTGGCTCGCCATTATTACGACCGCGATAGCTGACGCCCATGGGATTGCCAGCCGGCTTGCACCCCACGGAGGCGTTAATTACAGGTTTTTCGGCATATGCGCCTGCCTGCTTGCCCTGCCGTTCGCCGGTTGCGGCTTTTCCAATTTAGTGCGTCTTTTATATCCCCTGTTCGGATACGCCGGTTTAGTATTGCTAGTATGCCTGTTAATAATTCCGCCTATTAGATTTTTGCGCAATGGCAAAAAAAGTTTCATATCTTAGAAAGATTCCGTATAATTGTTATGTGATGATTTAGATATTTAAACGGAGTTGGTCAAATGAATTGGTTGGATTGGTTGATTGTAGCGATCCTCGCCTGGTCCGCCTGCCAAGGACTGCGCCGCGGTCTTTTCATTAGTGTGGCGAAAATGGCCGGGCTGCTGGCCGGTTTAGCTGCAGCCTATTTTTACCACCGGCCTTTAGCTGATTATTTATCTGCCCGCTGGCACCTGGAGGAACTAATGTTTCCTTTGACCGGGCCTTTATTAAAGTTTTGGCAACCCGCCGCGGATGTTGTCAGTCCTTTCGCTGCGGGAAAACAGCTGTCCGGTGATTACGTCACCAGGCTGGTTGCCGGCACCATTCTTGAAGCGCTGACCTTTTTAGCGCTGCTGGCGGCCACTGTCTGGCTGGTAAACGCCGCCGGGCTTATTTTAACAAATTTTGCCGGCTTTAGCCTGCTTGGGCCGCTAAATCGCCTGGGCGGACTGTTATTCGGATTTTTAAAAGGTCTGCTGTTTGTGCTGATTATTCTCACACTGCTTTCACCGTTTCAACAACAGAACCCGTTTTCCGGCGGTTATCGGGGTATACCGGAGACGGCCGTTCCGCAGGGTAAAGCTTTTAGGGATTCCGCACTGATAACGTACTTTAACCCGCTGATTAATGTTCTTAACAAAACGCTTCCGGGAGGTATGCCGGGTAAAAATATTCTGCCCTCCGGACCGGCTAATAGCATTTGACTTGCCAAAATGGTGATAATAAATTGAATATCAGACACGGGAGGATTTGAACTGTGACAGCATCCAAAGAACAGCACCCCGCTTCCAAACTAGCCTACCGCAGACAAAACGCCTGGGACTGCCTGGGCGAGGCGGAAAAAGCCGGGGTAATGGCCTTCGCCGGTGATTATAAAAAATTTTTGGACGCGGCTAAAACGGAAAGAGAGGTAATTGGAGTAACAGTAAGGCATCTCAATAATGTTGGTTTCCGTCCGTTGAACAGTATGATGAAATTGAAGCCGGGCGACCGGATCTACACGGTCAACCGGCACAAAGCTTTAATCGCAGCCGTTATCGGAAAAAGGTCCCTGGAGTATGGTTTGAATGCTGTCGGCGCGCATGCCGACAGCCCGCGCCTGGACCTGAAACCAATGCCTCTTTTTGAAGATGAGGAAATGGCCTTTTTTAAAACGCATTATTACGGAGGCATAAAAAAATATCAGTGGCTGTCTATTCCGCTCGCCCTGCACGGAATAGTGGTAAAAGCCAATGGAGATCCGGTTCAAGTGACGGTTGGAGAGAGACAGGGCGACCCTGTCTTTACAATCCCCGATCTCCTGCCTCATTTGGCTAAGGACCAAATGGATAAGAAGATGGCGGACGCCGTGCCCGGGGAAAACCTGAACATCCTGGTGGGAGGCATCCCCCTGCCGGGGAGCGAATTAAAAAAACGGTTCAAGCTGGCCATTCTCGAATACATGAATCGTGAATATGGTATTGTGGAAGAAGATTTAATCAGCGCGGAATTGGAGTTGGTTCCAGCCTGGCCGGCTATGGACGTGGGTTTTGATCGCAGCTTTGTCGGGGGCTATGGGCAGGACGACCGTGTTTGTGTTTACACCGCCCTGCGTGCTCTGGCGGAAACCTCTTTGCCTGAGCGGACTGCGTTGGTCCTGCTGTCTGATAAAGAAGAGATCGGCAGCAGCGGCAACACGGGGATGGAATCTGTTTTTTTCACGAACACGGTAAGGGAAATCACTGCCCGCTGCGTTTCAAATTACAATGAATTGACGGCTCGCCGTGTTTTGGTTAATTCGCTCGCGCTGTCCGCCGACGTTAACGCCGGTTTCGACCCGAACTATGGAGATGTCAGCGAAAAGATGAATACCGCCCGCCTTGGCGCGGGAGCAGTCCTGACCAAATATACCGGAAGCAGGGGCAAGTATGAGTCTAATGACGCGCATGCGGAAGTGGTGGCACTGGTGCGCAAGTTATTTAATGAAGCCGGGGTGATCTGGCAGACTGGCGAGTTGGGCAAGGTAGACCAGGGCGGCGGCGGCACTATCGCCCACCTGCTGGCCGACCACGGTATGGATGTGCTCGATTGCGGAGTGGCCCTGCTGGGGATGCATTCACCTTTTGAGGTGGCCAGCAAGGCGGATATTTTTATGGCTTACAAAGGATATAAGGCGTTTTTTTCAGGATAACCAACATTTTCATATTGATTTTTCTATTATATCAGGATAAGGTTTGAGCAGTTGTTTGCAAAGATATGATTAGAGGTGTGGGATTTTGCCTCCATTAAACCTTGATTATCTGAATACTCTTGCCGCAGGTTTTAATTACCATAAATTACTGGGAATTCTGGCTATTATAGCAGTCGCTTTTATTGTTGTCCGCTTAGGCAGCTCAGCAATAACCAAGCTGTTTGCCCGCGAGGAAGACTCACACCTTGGCGGCAGCAAGAGAATCCGCACCATGGCGGCGCTGTCAATCAGCATTTTACGGTACAGTGTTTATTTTATCGCACTGGTGATGATTCTTGGTATTTGTGGGGTGCAAACCGGCGCCTTGCTGGCAGGGGCGGGGGTAGTCGGGCTGGCTGTCGGATTCGGCGCCAAGAATCTGGTCGAAGATGTCATCTCCGGTTTCTTTATTCTTTTTGAGGATCAGTTTGACGTGGGTGATTATATAACCGCCACAGGGGTGTCAGGTATTGTCGAGGCGCTTGGCTTGCGGGTTACGCGGCTGAAAGATTTAGGCGGCCAGGTTCATTACATTCCCAACGGTAAGATTGCGCAGGTGACCAATCACAGCCGCGGCAGCCTCCAGGCGGTTGTAGATATCGGGGTTGCTTATTCTGCCGACCACAACCAGGCCGTCAGCGTGCTTGAACAGGCTTGCCTGAAGCTGGCGCAGGAACATTCAGATTTGATCGCCACCGGCCCCGAAGTGCTCGGTATTGTCGCTTTGTATCCGGATCATGTGCTAATCCGCATAACCGCGGGAGTCATGCCGCTCCAAAAAGCGAAGGTGGAACGGGAAATAATGAAGCGGTCCAAGGAAGCCATGGAAAGCGCGGGGATTAACCCGGGCTAAACCTAGACTTGCGGGATAAGTGGAATAATACCTTACTTGACAAACCGTTCACTACTTAGCTATACTAATTTAAGTGTCATTAAAGTCATATTGGATAAAGTGCTTAATTGAGTTGCTAGTATGCTTTCTGGGGGGATAGTTTTGTTTAAAAACCTGCTGGCCGGATTGGGGGTCGGCGCGGCGAAGGTCGATCTTGAGATTAACCGCGCTAAGGTAGCTCTGGGTGAAGTAATCGAAGGCGAAGTAAAGATATCCGGCGGCAATGTTGACCAGCAAGTGGAAAAAATCAACATCACCCTGGTGTTGGACTCTCGTTACAAGCATGATGATAAGTATGTAAATATAAGACGTGAAATTGGGACTCTCAAAGTGGCGGACAGCATGCTGATTAAGGCTGGTTCACCGGAGAAAACTATTCCTGTCCGTTTGCAGCTTCCTTATGATATCCCTGTTTCCAGGGGGAAAACAAGATATTACTTTGTAACGAATCTTGATATAAAAAAAGCCGTGGATCCTAAGGACATTGACGATGTTGTTGTTCTCCCGAACCCTTATATGCAGATGGTGTTTGACGCCTTGTCAATGCTGGGTTTCCGTGATAAACCGTCATCCGGGGATTATAACGGCAGGTTCCAACAATTTGAGTACAAACCGACCAAATTCATGGCGCGGGAATTAGACGAGCTTGAGTTTTATTTTGTCGCGGAAGAGAGTCAGTTGTATATAGTGATGGAAATTGACAAGAAAACACGTGGTTTCTTTGGTAAGCTAGCTGATGATATGGACCTTGACGAGCGGCGCTTTAGCTATACCCTTCCTTACAGCGATATGCATAGTGTGGAACAAGTAGCCGCGACGTTAAAAGAAATTATTGAAAATGAATACAGAAAAATCAATTGTTAATCTGTTATAAAAATGATAAGCGCCCGTAGCTCAGGCGGATAGAGCAGCGGTTTCCTAAACCGCGTGCCGGGGGTTCGAGTCCCTCCGGGCGCACCAGAAAAAGCTAGGCCCCGCAAGGTTTTGCGGGGTTTTAATTTTCTTCTATATGGGAGCATTTTTTGTTTTGGGAGCATTTTTGGGAGCATGACCTATTTTTTATAGTTATTTCACTACTGTCAGAACAGGTTTTTGTTCTTCCTGATTAGGTTCTTCTTGCTCTTTGGTAAGCAGTTTGTCTATATACGCATCCGTCTTGTCGGCTATGTCTTTATCGACGGTTTTAAGGGCGTGGCTGTATATATTCAAGGTTGTTGATGTGTTGGCGTGACCCAAACGACTACTTAAATTCTTTACGTCTGCACCCTGGCTAATCATGATGGTTGCCGCTGTGTGCCTCAGTCCGTGGAAGGGGAGAGGAGCAAGTTTATTTCTTTTTAGGAATTTGGGAAACCATTGGGATGGCCATTCTGGGTGTGCTGGTTTTCCATCTCTGGTAGTAAACACTCTGTTTGAACCTTTCCATAAGTTATCCATCTTTTCGGCCGCTTCATCCTGTTTGGCTTTATGTTGAGTGAGAACATTTAAAACACGCAGGGGAAGCGATATTGTACGCTGACTTGATTCGTTCTTTGGTTCCTTTGTGAAGGCCCCTTTACCTGGCAGGTATTGGCTGGCTTGACGCACTGTAAGCGTTGAGTCTTCAAAGTTAATATCCTGCCACTCTAACCCCATGATTTCGCCACAACGGAGGCCGCAGAAGACCGCTAGGTAAATCAGTGCCTTATGTTTTATATCCTCCGTTTCAACTACATCCAGTAAAGCCCTGGTTTGGTCTTCATTATAAAAATTACCGGTTTTCTTATGTACCTTTGGAGGGGAAATCCTACTTGCCGGATTGGAGACAATAACCTGCCATTCTACAGCAGTTTGTAAAATAGTTGATATGAGACGGTGGTGGTGAAGTATTGTTCTTTCTGAAAGTCCTCCTTTGCGGCCATCTTCACGGATACCATCCTCCGTTAAATTGCTGTAAAAACTAACAAGGTGGATCGGCTTAATCTGGTCAATCTTTAAATGTCCCATGGCTGGAATTATTCTAGAATCAAGAAGCTGTTTGTATCTGTATACGGTTTTTGGTGCAAGGGTTTTCTCTGCGTAGGCAGAGAGCCATTTCTCTACAAAAGCCTTAAATGTCTGTTTTGATGGTTCAATATATTCACCTTTCTCAATCCTCTTTATTAAGAGGCCGAGCTGTCTTAAGGCTCCATCCCTGTTCTTGGCCTTAACAGTCTCACGAATAACCTTTCTGCTTCCGTCTTCGTTGGTTCCGTAGTTAACATTTAATCTCCACTTGCCTTTTCCGCGTTCTTCAACCCAACCGGAGCTAGCCATGTTGTTTTTCCTCCTTTTTACCACTTCGAGAATCAGCCTTACGTTTAGCGTCCTCACATTTTCTTGAACAAAACTTTCTTTTTTTTACAGAAGTCATGAACAGCTTGTTACAACGCTTGCATTGATCAAGCCTGTACCGGCCAGCTAAGTCCTGGGTAAAGAAGTAATACGCCGCACTTAACAAACTTTCAAAGCCTAGTCGAATCTGCCATGTTTCTTTTCCGGCCTGTATTACCGACCGGCTCAACCCCTGGTTACCACCGGTCAATAACATATGTAATAAAAGTTTGGCTGGAGGTAACATATCTCGAATATCTTTTTTAGATATTTCTGCTAGGGATGGTTCTTTTATAAACAACGCTCTAAGTGGTGCCCCTATCCCTTCCTCAGCTTTCTTGATGGCATAAACCCATTTAGCAACATTCTGAAACTCTTGAATGGCTTCTATAAACTCATCAAGTGGTTCTGACATATTTTTTCTAATACTATAAAAACCTGTATTTATAAAGTCCTCAACATTAATTAAATAATTTTGCGCCACCTCTTCAACATGATGTAAATCGCACCCATTTCGCTCAGGGACTAGATAATACTTATTTCCATCAATAACGGCTAATTGTGGTTCGAGATATTTATGTGGCAATAATCCCAACAACCCAAAACGACTAACAAAATCAATAACAGCCTCTTTTTTTGAAGTATCAAGATTTAAAATAGACAAGACTAAATAATTTTCATTGGCTTTCTTCCCGCTTTTTTCTTCTAATAGGGTGTCTATATCATAAGTGATATAACCCGAGTCAGGAATTGGACATATGTATTCCCGATCTTTAATTTTTTTAATGCAATACTCCCCCGAACGTCCCCATTTTTCCCATTTCAATTTTCCCCCAACATGATTATCCATAAAATAACTCCTTTCCATTTGTCCGCTATGTTTCCGGCTTAATGTCCGGTTGATGTTCTTTTATGTAGCGGATATTATATTGATCCGCCTGATTATTTACAGTATAGTAATAGCAACAGTTATTGTCAAGAAGGAGTTGTCAATATGAATAATACGGAAATCAGAAACAAGATTAAAAATGCCAGGTTGTTTCAGTACGAAGTTGCAAGAGCCTTACATATTTCTGAAGCAACCCTAATCCGGTGGTTACGTCAGGAGCTTCCAGAAAAAGAAAAAGCCCGTATTCTTGCGGTAATTGAGCAATTAAAAAACCATAGTTAAAGAGGTGATTGGAGATGTTACAGCAAAAAGAGCCGGACCTGGGCGATAAGCTGACTGTCGAGGAAGTTTCCAGGGATTATTTTGGGGGCAAAATCAGTGCGTATACGGTTAGAGATTTGTGGCGGCGTGGTCAACTGCCAGGGGTTAAATGTGGGGGGAGGTTGATCTTTAGTAGATCAGAACTTACCCGCTGGTTCACTGAACAGTCGAGGGCAAACGTTGAAAGACAGGAGTCAGAGCATGGTAAATTACGAGTAATAACCCGGCTGGCGGGCCGGGCGTGAACAGGAAGTGATTAAACTGTCTGTACCTATTTTACCACAAAATAACGATATTTTCCAATTGGTCAAAAAACTTCCCTTTATCGAAGTAGCCCGCCGTTACCTGCCTGGGGAGTTGCGGCAACAGGGGAGCCGGTGGGTGACCTGCTGCCCTTTCCATGAGGATCACTCCCCTTCCCTTGTTCTCTACCCGGATTCAAATTCATGGTATTGCTATGGTTGTAGCAAAGGCGGGAGTAATATTGATCTGGTTATGCAAGCTTTAAACATTGATAACCCCAAGGAAGCGGTTAGATTGTTGGCTGCTGACTTTGGGGTGATCCTACCGGATACAACTAAGGAAGAACGAGCCAAGTTCAAGCAGATTAACTTACAATTAAAGGCCCGGCGGGAATTAGAAACCCGCTTCAAGGTGAAGGAGAATGAAATTTATCAGCGCTTATCTGCCGTTTACCGTGCGGTAGACAATAAGCTTGCCGGTATTAAGTCAGAGGATGACATTGAACACCTTGGTGGATTGTACCACATCGAGCCTATTCTTGAACACGTTCTTGAAACATTGAGAACCGGGACGATAGCGGAAAAAGTTGCTGTTTTGAAAAGTGACCGGGTGAAACGGTGGTGCAAAAGATGACCAAATTCACAGACGATATTTCAGACGAAGAATTAAAAGCACTACTGGATGACCTGGACGGCAAAGAAGAAAAACCGCTGTCAAATAAGACAATCAAGTTTGTCCGGATGGCTGACGTTGAGCCGGAGCCTGTTTCCTTCCTGTGGGAGCCGTATATCCCTCTAGGAAAGATAACCCTCCTGGAGGGTGACCCTGGTTGTGGCAAAACCTGGGTGGCCCTGGCAATTGCAAGCGCAATTTCAACCGGTAGCCCCCTACCCGACAGCGAAAACGGCAGGTGCATCATGAGGCGCGAACCCGGCAGCGTAATATACCTGACC
>NZ_MVQM01000160.1:0-19723 GCF_002067195.1 Pelotomaculum sp. PtaB.Bin117
CCAGATCTCCCCAGGCAAAGGGGCGCGTTGAGCGTCTCTGGGAAACTCTCCAGTCCAGACTTCCAGTTGAATTTAGAATCGCTGGAATCAATACTATTGACCAAGCCAACGAGTTCCTCACGGATTACATCCCTGAATTCAACAGGATGCGCAACGGGATCATCCCCCAACTTGTAAACCGCTTCAATACACCCTTTCATTCGGCGGTTTTGAATCATCACATCAAAGCCGCCGTTTTCCTTTACCCTTCTCTGCTTTTTTTTGGTTTGCCAGCTTGGTTCTCTTGGAGATGAAAAAATAATGAAGAATAAGCTGAAAGTCTATCGCGCCATGCATGACCTGACCCAGGAGGAACTGGCAAATAAACTGGGCGTTACGCGGGCCACCATTAACGCCATTGAAAAAGGGAGGTACGACCCCTCCCTTAGACTGGCCTTCAAAATAGCACGTTTTTTTGAAGTTACTATTGAAACTATTTTTATTGAAGAAAATCTATAGGGTATTGCTAAACGGTTTGGGCGGATAACCTTTGCGATCTTGTTTTCTTTAGCTATCACATAAACGGACGCTTTAATATTTTCAAAGACTACTGAAATAGTCTTGACATGTGTAGACTATCGCGGTAGTATTGAATTGTGGGAAAACTATTGCAATAGTCCATAAAGGAGATGTACGCATGGGAATAAAACTTTTCGATTCCGAACTAAAGGTGATGGATGTCTTATGGAAGGGAGGGCCTTTAACCGCCAAGCGGCTTACCGAAATCCTCAAAGAACAGGTGGGATGGAACAAGAACACCACCTACACTGTGATTAAAAAATGTATCGCCAAGGGGGCCATAGAACGGCTGGAACCCAATTTCTTGTGCCGGGCTGTCATCTCAAAGGAACAGGTGCAGGAACAGGAAACCACGGAACTGATCAACAAGGTATTTGACGGCTCTGCCGATTTACTTTTCGCTTCTCTTCTGAACAGGAAACCCCTGTCTGTTGAAGAAATCGAAAGGCTGAAGCAGCTTGTCAATAATTTGAGATGAGGCGGCGAATATGGATATTTTAAAAATGAGTCTTTTGGGGGCTGTCCTCATTGGCGCCGTTGTTATCGTCCGCGCGCTTACCCTGCACAAACTGCCGAAAAAGACGTTTCTTGTTCTGTGGGGCGTAGCGATTTGCCGCTTGCTTATTCCCTTTTCCATTCCGTCGCGTTTCAGCTTTTACACGGGTATCGACATGCTGAAACGGGCAGTTGCGGAAACGACGGCTTTCACCGCTCCTGTAAAAACGACGGGCATCCCCAATATGGGCGCTGCTCCCGATCTAGAGCATACCATTGGGATTGGCGCGTCAGTCGCATCCGTTTCGCCCGTTACGGTCATTTGGCTGGCTGGCATGTGCGCCTGTGCCTTGTTTTTCATCGTGGCCTATATCAAATGCCGCCGGGAATTTCAAACCGCCCTGCCAGTCACGAATAACTTTGCAGCCCTTTGGCTGCGGGAACATCCGATGCGGCGGACTGTCCAAATAAAGCAATCCGATAAAATCAAAGCGCCGCTGACTTATGGGATCTTCAGACCCGTGGTGTTGCTGCCCAAAACAACAGACTGGACGGACGAAACAAGGCTGCGGCATATCCTTACCCATGAATTTGTGCATATCAGGCGGTTTGACGCGCTGACCAAGCTATTGCTGGCATCCGCTTTATGCATTCACTGGTTCAACCCTCTGGTGTGGGTAATGTATGTGCTGGCAAACCGTGACCTTGAGCTGTCCTGCGATGAAACCGTGGTGCAGACGTTCGGGGAAACCATGAAATCAGCTTACGCTATGACGCTCATCGGCCTGGAGGAAAGGAAGAACAGGCTAACCCCCTTGTGTAACAATTTCAGCCAAAACACTATTGAAGAAAGGATTGTGTCGATTATGAAAATGAAAAAAACTTCCCTGATCGGAATGATACTGGCCCTTGCTTTGGTTATTGGCGTGCCCGCTGTATTTGCTACCTCTGCCAATACGGCAGGACAAACGGATGACCAGGACCCTTCCGTTCGTCGGCTTGTGCTCCTTAGAGCTGCTAATATAGATTTCCAAACCGCCATGTGTGAGCAACCCGCAATGTCAATATTTGATCAAGCAACTGGGAAAGACAGGATCAGTTGGGACGGAGGAAAAACTTGGATGACCGTGGAATGGTATAGCTATGACGAATACAAAACATGGCTGGAACAGGAAAAGGAAAAACTGCAAGCGGTTGTAGATTACGAACAGTCCTTAACCGGCGAAAAGGGCCGGCCGGTCTCTGGCGACCGGTTTGTGTGGAACCAGGGATTAATGGATGAGGTCGTCCGTCAGGAAGAACGGGTTTTGCGGGATATTAAAAACGGAGCGCTGGTCACAAAGTCAATTGATGGGCGCGCTGTTGATGCGAGCATGCTGGACGATGACGATGATGTTATGATGACATTTGCAATCGAAAACAGCGGTTTCAAACGCACCTGGTGAGTTATAGCTGATTAGGCTATCTGTTTGGGTGGACGGCTTATTTCCTGAACATTTATATTGGAGGTTGATATTTTTATTCTTGCAGCACTACCATGATTTACTTTTTGAACAACAGGAGACCTTTTTTCGGCGGTAGATAATCGTACGCGTAGTAAGCTAGCTAATGCCAAACGGCGGTTTTGAAATCACAATCAAAGCCGCCGTTTCCTTAACTGTTGGATGTGAATTGTATATATCATTTCATCATATAATTTACCGCTTTATTTACTGTCACTCCAAAACGCTGACCTCCACTGAAACAATTTATACCTTCCATTTATTGTAGATTACTCATCCTTCTCTTTATAAGACAAGAAGATGAGGTTTTTGCAACAGGTTTTGCAAAAAAATCTTTAAATAATTGTCATCATTCCTTTACGTTCTTTTACGGCTTTTGTTCTCCTAAAATAAGTTGATAAAACGGTTTTCTGGTTTGCGCTAACATAATAGAAGCAATGATGGTTTCAAATATTCAAAGCAACTGTACATTAAAGTAAGTACATGGGACGAAATAATAACCATGTCTTAAGATGCTGATAGAACAGTCAGTTTTCAATGAAATTGGTTATAGTTTGTCTTGTCATTTGTCCGTCTGAGGCGGCTTCGCCTTCTCCCGTCCGGTAAGTGAAGATTTCAATATGGGCAGTGTCGCTTTCCATTGCGCTCATGACGACTTTAAAAGTATGGTTGGCGTAAGCTTCCCGCGGTGTATAGATAAACCTGTAACCGCCCAACGCGCCGGCTATCCAATCCATCGGCTCTCCCGTCGTCACATTGATGATGGCCCAGTTGACCTTGGGCATTTTGTCGGTGGTTTCCTTGATGTCTATGGCCAGGCTTTCACCGCTGCCAATCACAAAGCTGTCTCCCAGCTGTGCGCCCTGATAGCCGTCGATGTTTTTCGGTATGACCGTTTTTTGATTGAAGACATCAGTGATCTTATCCTTTTTATCAAGCTTGGTCAGTATTTTCATACCTACAAAATCTCCGTTTCGCCTGCTAAATTCAACGGGTTTGAAATTTTCCGGCGTGACCACCTCGTTGATGACATAGGCGCCGCGGCTGATCAGCTCGTTGATTTGATGATGATCTGATTGAGTATCTGCTGGTATTAAGATGGTGGGACTGGTCCGCGGAAAAAATTTTCAATCATCTTGAGATATTGTGCAGCGGAGATCTGACAAAAATTAAAGATATTAACAACTCTGCGAAATGAGCATAATGGGTTCATCCGGTGAGGCAACACCTGAAAATTGCAAATAAAAGCAGGAGCATGACGGCCACAAATGGCTATCATGCTTCCCTAACCTTTGGGCTGTTTTCAGCGCTTTTTTGCATGAGGCCGCAGCCAAGCATTAAGGACAACACAGGCCGGGGGACGGTAAGCTCCCGAATGTGCGATGCTGCAAGCGGAATATAACGTTTTGCCAAAGAGAAAGAAACAATACGATGTTATTAAGGTCAATGTAGACAAAATATTGGACGTGACAGAGCGGGTCCGGGATCCGGAAGAAGATAAAGTTTGACCTATCCGAATTTCAGGCGATTTTGCCGGAACGCGCCATACTCAAAAAACATCGTGAAAAACTTGGATTGACCCAGCAACAGGTAGCGGATATAGCCTCAATCAATATCCGTCAGTATCAGCGTTTTGAATCGGGGGAACGGCGAATAAGCGGGACATCTTTTCGTATCGGCGCGGCGATAGCTGATATTTTGGAACTGGACGTGCATGAGCTGGTTTACAATCATACAGTGGAAGCATACCTGAAAGAGAAAAAAGAAATGGAACGCCTGAAAAATCAGAGCGAGGAGGAATAACCGTGGGAGTATTAGTGGCATTTGGTTTTGAGTTGATTATCGGCGCGGCGCTTGCAATCATTCTTTCGATAATCGGCCTGTTCTTTGGACACATTATCTTGTTTGACAGCATTGCGCTGGCTATCGCGTCCGGCTTTGCGGCAAACGGCATTTTGCATATCCATCCTGCCCTTTCAATCGTCATCGGTATGGTGGTTTTAGTGGCGTTGTACTGGCTACAAAACACAAAGGTAGACCCAAAAAGAATTAGCGGAACAATTGGGGGTTACAGATAAAGCTGTGTCAAAATGGGAACGCGGATTAAGTTGCCCCGACATCTCGCTATTGTCAAAACTCTCTCATATATTAGGGGTAACAACAAGTGAATTGTTAAACGGTGAAAAAGCGGAGCCATCTGCTCCGGAGGTAGATGCTATGGTTGAAGCAACACTTCAATATGCTGATACCGCGACAAAAAGTGTAATCGCTAAAAACGCAGGATGGAAATATGTAGCCATAGTGTCTGTAGTCTTTCTATTGAGCGTTCTTATTTTAATTGCCTGCATTTCGGCTATTGATGGAGGCTTGGCATGGCATCTTCTACCTTTAAGGATAACAGTGTTTATTTGGCTGGCCGTGATGTTGGGAGTATTTGTTATGGGAAAAAATAAGATAGCTTCTTTATTGCTCTGTGTATTTTTTATTTATATAATAACATTTTATTATTCTTCTTTGAATCAAGCTACGACAAGAGATATCAGCGCCTATGGAGTATTTAATGGATTTCAGAATGCCTACCTTCCTCACTACACGATCATTTTAGTCGTGTTTATCGTTTCTATCGCAGTGGTGGTAATTTCATTCTGGATTCAAAACAGAAAAATTTCTGATGATAAGGTTTTTCTTCTTGTAGCAAATATAACCATTATGATATTATCTGAACTTACCTTGCAGTCAATGGTGGATTATGTTGATAGCAACGGTCTGGGCATAAATCCAAAATTTACAATTCTTTCAATACTAACGTTCTTGATGAATTGCGTTTCGCTGGCCATGTTGGCAAAACGTCACAAAAGGCAGATTGGCCTGATTTAAGTGGAGCAGTAGTTCCTGTAGCTCTGCAATACCATCGGGGTCAAGCCCGTTAACAGGTTCGTCTAAAATGAGAATATCCGGATTCTCCGGCAGTGCCATTTCCAGTTTTAATCTTTGCGTCGTGCCCTGTAAGAAATCTCTTACCAATTTGTTTCTGCAATCCTCTAATCCAACAGTTTTCAGGATTTATTTAATCCGGCTGTCATCGCGCATTCCCAGCAGGAAGGCTCGCGCCCAGCTTTTCCGCTATTCGCTGAAAACGCGGTTCACCTGTGAGTGCTGAAAACGCAGGATTATTTATTACCGCGTTGGCCATGCTTTGTTTGATGGTTTTTTCATCGCGCGGCGGCGCTGTACCTAAATCAAATTCAGCCAGCCAATCATCCAATAAGTTGAAAAAGTCATCCCCATGCAAACGAAGCGGATAGATGTTTCCCGTGACAAGCTCCCCATATTGCCCAAGCATATCCAGCGCCTTATCGTTATTTCCCTGTGCGGCATACCCTTGTGCGGCAGAGAGATAGAGGTTTGCGAGAACGCCGGGATGCAGCCGCTTCATGTCAAAGGCTTCCGCTATCGCGGATACCCGGCGGAACGCTTCTTCATAGCGTTCCGGCTCGTTCCCATAGAGCGCAAAATAAGAGGTGAAAAGCCCGAACAAAGAGACAATATGCTGATATACTCCGGCTTGCAGGGCGGCTTTCGCATTTTCAGTTTTGCCCGCCATTTGGTAGGCGGCGATCAGCAGCGTTTCCGTGTATAAGGACGGTGCATTTGTCCCTTCCAGCAGCTCCAGCGCCGCATTGGCATCTCCAAGAGCCATGCAGCAGCTTGCTTCCGTATATAGCGCCTGCTTGGCCAGTTCAACATCCTCGCTTTCCTTTGTAACGCGGGCAAAAAGCTCCTTTGCCTCCTTTATCAAGGATGCCGTCTTCTCCATATCCCCCGCAAGCGCACTATGGTTTAATATCAGCAAGCCCATTTGCAGAAGCAGAGGAAAGCAGGCAAAGTATTTCTTAATAATCTCATGGCAATGGTTCATCACTTCGTCAAACGGTTCGGATGCAAAGTCAGCCGATAATTTGTGGTAAAGTTTGCGAATATTCTCTTTCGTCATCTGCGGTTTGTAGTCCATCAGATCATCAATGCTGATATTGAAATATGCCGCAAGCTGTGGGAGCAAAGCAACGTCAGGATAGCTCTGCCCTGTTTCCCATTTTGAAACGGAAGCCTTGGAAACGCCGATATAATTGGCAAGCTCATCCTGTGTGATACCCTTTTCTTTTCGTTTGTTCACCAGCACATTTGCAATGTTTATCTCTTTCATTAAGATCACCTCTGCTTATATTGTACTTAGTAAATAAAAAAGCACACAATGGATTGGTAGTTGATTTTGGTTGAAAAAATCAACCAGCAGGAAACTTTAGGAGCATCCTACTGTATCAACAGCCAAAAGACAATTACGATGTAGATATTAAAAACTACATTAACTATCTTCACATATCGTTTAGCTTTTGTGAGGTGACTTGTAAAATGATATAGGGTGATATGATAATGCACAACAAGGATAAATACGATTTTTTGGCTTTCAGGCAAGCTGGCAAACCAAAAAAGCAGTCCGGCGCTTAAAATACCTATCCATAATCCTAATTGGTCAAGGGCTATCCAGGGCTCTATAATTGCCTCTATGATTAGGAAATTAAGGAATATAAACGACCAAGAGCCCGATCTACTTTTCAAAATAAGCGGCCACCATTTTAACAAAATCATCCCGCGAAATGTTATTACCTCAAATATTGAGCCTACATTGTTGTACAGAAATTCAGCATAATAGTGTTTGCCTTCTTCATAGATGATTATGTTGTTTGCTGTTATAAAAAATGTGCTTAAATGTATTAGAAATGAATGTTTAGTCCGTCCAGTCCATACAGAAACAGGCAAACCGCACGTTTCGCGGCATCGGCCATCTCATCATCCTGCGATGATATTTTGTCCGGCTGCCCGTCCATATTTTCAGGAAAAAGGATACGATGTACGATTGCCCACGATGCAAGCATACCCATAAAAGCTTGTGATACATTTTGTAATTCTTCAACTGGTCGCAGACCGATATTCTTCAAATGCTCAGAAAGTAGTAATGAACCTTGTTCCACTGCGTTTTTTTTAAAGAGTGCCGATACTTTTCCATTTCTCGTTCCTTCCGCCAGCGTGATCCTGATAAAGTTGAGTGCTATCTCGTCATCAAACATTTTCAAATAGCTGACGGCTATTTTGCCCAGATCGTCTTCCAGCCGGTTAAGGATTTCTTCCTTACTATTTCCATAAAAAGCGTCTGTTTTATTATTGAGCTGATTCAGAATGGTATCCAGAGTGAAAAAAACAGGTGATTTTTCTATAACCGCATCGAATAATTGTTCCTTGCTCGGAAAATAGCTGTATAGTGGCGCTTTTGACTTGCCAATCATATTGGCGACATCCTCCATTGTTGCGGCAGCATATCCTTTTTCACTGAAAACCTCTCTAGCCGCATTGATAATTTCCTGCTCCCTCACTCTTGCCTTGGGTGAAGGAAAGTCAAGGTCAGGCCGCTGTAAGGATTCAAACAACTCTTTTTTATTGGAAAAACAAAGGTAAACGGAAGCCGGGGAAATACCGGCTTCCCGCGCAATGTCGGAGATTGTTGCCCCTTTGAACCCCTTTTCCTCAAAGCAGCGAAGAGCCGCTTTTTGTATATTCTCCCGAGAAACATCCTTTTCACTTTTACTGGCTTGCATTTTATTTTTTTTCATTGCTTTCCTTCTACTTTACAATTAATTTTTTTCTAGTTGTCAGTATCAATAAAACCATGGTGATCACAACAAATATAAATAAATATCCTGTATTTGTCCATAGCAGGCGGCTGTCGTTATAAAGCAGGAAACCGCGGAGGGCCTGCTGCGTATAAGTGATCGGCAGGAAGAATGCAATATCCTGAATTGCCTTTGAATACAGCTTCAGGCTTGCCAGGCTGCCACTGGCAAACCATGTAATGACACCGGTTACCATTGAGGTTGCTGCCGCAGACATGGCAGATTTTTTCGGCTCTATCTTTATACCGCCATTGCTCCCGTGCCTCTGGCCTCCTTTGCCGGAGAGCCGAGCCAGAGCATCGGCATAGCCTTCCTCAAAGGCTATCCGCCGTCTGCCTGGAGGGGGCAATCATCGTTCTGGCCTGCGTCATCTTTTCCGTCTTTGCGGCCGCCCCGCCGGTGGTGGATGCCAGCGCCAGTGCCGTGACGATGGTGTGGAGCTATATCGGGGAGCTGGTTTTCAACATGCTGATCCTGATCGGCGCGGTGAAGATGGCCGACCGGGTGGTGCGGGAGATGATATCTTGATAATCTAAGTGTAAAGGACGTTAGCACTGATGTTTAGCGGATTTTAACGCGAAGAACACGGGCTTTTATCGTCCTTTACACTTAGGTCTTTGCTTATCAGGTAGCAGTGCGGTTCGTAAAATTATCTTTTAGTACTTTTCGTTCACAAGTATTGTTCAAGATTCCGTTGAAGATGCTTATATTACAAACTCTATTATTAAAACCGATAAATGCCTCGCCCTCCCAGTGTCCAGTTGTGTCCAAATTTCAACCTTGACAATTGCCATAAATAGGGCTATAATTTCTTGTGCGGCCAAATGTGTCCAAGAAAGGGGGTTAATATATGAAATCAGGCTTGATTGTCAAGCTGATCGAGGCGCACTGTGCAGGCAATGAAGATGCCTTCAAAAAAGCGCTAAAGGATTTGGCGAATGATGAGGAGCGAAAAGGAAATATTTCCTTATCATCCTCTCTTATGAATGCTTATGTATCTGAAAAAAAGACAAATACCTCAATTTCTTCCAGCCCATTATCAGAAATGTCTTTTTCTGTGCAAAGCGTTCTGCCAACTCCTAAAGATAAGGATAGTACACTTGAACTAATTGAGATTCTTCAACCAAAAGTAAGACTGGAAGATGTGGCTCTGCCGGAAAAAACCAAAGAGGCATTGCTTCAAATTATCGAAGAACAAAAGAAAGCGGCTGATTTGCTCTCAAAGGGAATTACGCCAACCAACCGTGTGTTGTTTTGTGGGCCTCCGGGGTGCGGAAAAACACTAACGGCTAACGCTATCGCCGGAGAAATTGATATTCCAGTCGCTTATGTTAGGCTTGATGGCTTAGTGTCTTCATGTTTAGGTCAAACAGGAACAAACATTAGAAAAATCTTTGAGTTTGTAAAAAACAAACGGATTATGCTTTTCCTTGATGAATTTGACGCTATTGCAAAAAAACGGGATGATCCGCATGAGTTGGGCGAATTAAAAAGGGTTGTTACAACTTTACTCCAGAATATGGATTCCATGCCAGGGAACGTCTTCCTTGTGGCCGCTACCAACCATCATCATCTCCTTGATCCAGCCATCTGGAGAAGATTTAATACATCCATATTACTGGAATTGCCAAACGCCCAACAACGTGAAGTAATTATCAACCGGTTTTTGGCTGACACCTTAAACGAGTATAAAGTGGATGTAAAAACGCTTATTATTTTGACAGAAGGAATGAGTGGTGCACAAGTTTGCAATTTTTTACAGGCATTGGCGAAATATTGCGTTATGCAACATAAGAAAAAAAACGTTACAAAGGAGGACATCGCGAGTGTTTGGGTTAAACAATCTACCCTTTTTATTAATGAGGATAGTGATGCTTACACCCATGCCTTGTACAAGTTAAATAAAAGTGGAGTACCAATTCGAACACTCGAAGAAATAACCGGGATTTCAAAGTCTACCTTAAGCTATCGTTTTAGTAAGGAGGAGAAACCTGATGAACAAGGAGCAGAAAAGCCATATAATTTATCTCCTCTAGCTTCCTTCGGTTGTACGTTACTTGACAATATAGGTGTACGGTGCTACAAGCCATATGAATAATTATTTGGTGAGATCCTTGGGGTAGAATAAATAAAGAACTCCTTAATAACACCTCTATTCATAATTTCAAATTTTAATGGCTATATACTTGAACAGGCTGGGAAAGAAATAGGTATCTGAACTTTCATCAATCTCGCTAGCTCATCGTTTCAGACTTATCCTCTGCAAGCCATCTGCAGCAGGGATATACTTTCAGCTAAAAAGTCCCATCCGCTTGAACATAAACCGCACTCCTGGCACTCCTAGATAATTTGTTTCGTTGCCCCTTTTGTAAGTTATTTTCCATCCCTTTTTTCTCCACTAACGCGTTAGATTTTCAATTTAATAACATAAACAGCTACTTAGGTAGCCCGCCAAACGGGCAGGCCCCATCCCTTAAAAGAAACTTTATTTTCCTAAACAGACTGTGGGCAAAAACGATTTAACCCAACCAAACCGGCTGTACCGGAAATTGTCGTCCCAAAATAAATTACAGGCTTCTTAATTTGAAGAAAATCAGTAATTGATCCGTTACAGACTGTACTTCCTGTAACCAAAAACAAATCAGCCCAGTCTTCAACTTCTGCAATTGCACATATTCCATTTTCAATTACTGTTCCGAACTTTTGTTTACCGATATTGTCCTCATCCAAATCAAAAATCCGTAAAGGAAATTTCTTGGCCAGAACTTCTGCCATGGCAGGCTGCAATCCGAACAGGGCGATTTTGGGTTTTCCGTATTCTTTTTCAATCATTTCCGCAAGTTCCAAGCTGCATTTTTTAGGTCCATCATCTTTACAGTGAACCGTACGATCGGCCATATTTAATTCCCGAAGAACTGCATTCAATCCGGAAATAAAGACTGCACGCTCATAATTTGTTTTCAGCCGCATCGTCGTTAAATCCTTTAATTTACCGTTAAAACCATTTGCCATATCGGTAAATGCCTGTCCGTAAGAACTGCCGAGGCAAGCCTGCATCATTTTCTCTTTTCCCTTTTGAATAGGGAAATCTTTTCTTTCCGGGTCCCCGATAGCCTCCTGGGGTGTAAGCACCGAACATGTAATGACTATATTTTGTTCATTGAGATCATTCTTATCGACCAGTTCTTTAAAAGTTTCTTGAATCTTGAGCAAGTAAGCATTTTCTTCCATAACCGGCTCCTCACTTATTACAATTTTATTCATGCCTGCCTCATTCGTCATGATGCTGGTGTTCATGGCAAACAGACCCTGTCGATTTGAGGTTGCCCTGCAGATATTGCTCTACAGCGGTTTTGGCTTCCCCTCTGGCGCCCGTTATTACCTCAATGCCTTTTTCATTGAATATATCAATTGCTCCGCCCCCCATGCCGCCTGAAATGATCACTTTAACTCCCATATCGTTTAAAAAGTTCGGCAAAAATCCTGGCCTGTGTCCGGGGTTCGGTACGGTTTCACTCTTATGGATTGAAATACCGTTAGCGGTACATCCCCTGTACCGGGCGGCATATCGATAAACATGAAGTCAACATCGCCCCAGATAACTTCCGACCAAAACTGTTTAATTATCGTTCTATTGTTCGTTCAGAAGAGTATTGTGTTGTAAAAACTTTAATTTGCACTCACTAGACTCACTTCCCCTTTATTTGTACTGCTTTAATATTTCTACCATGTTGGTACGCTCCCAGGGCAAATTCAGTTCAGGCCGTCCGAAATGGCCGTAAGCAGCAGTCTGAGTATAAATCGGGCTGCGAAGGTCAAGATACGAGATTATTCTTGCCGGACGCAGATCAAAGCACTCGTTAACGATATCTGCCAGTCTTTGGTCGGAAAATTTACCGGTTCCCTGCGTATCGATATGGATCGAAACCGGATTGGCAACACCTATGGCGTAGGCTACCTCAATCTGACAGCGTTTGGCCAGCCCTGCAGCAACAATATTCTTCGCAATATGGCGCGCCATATAGGCTGCCGACCGGTCGACTTTTGTCGGGTCTTTTCCTGAAAACGCTCCTCCGCCGTGGCTGGCGTAACCGCCATAGGTATCTACGATTATCTTGCGTCCCGTAAGGCCCGAATCCCCTACAGGCCCGCCGATCACAAAACGTCCGGTCGGGTTGACATAAATATGGGTATCCTTGTCCAGATATTTTTTCGGGATAACAGGCTTAACCACTGTTTCAATGAGTGCTTCCCGCAGAGTGTCTGACGAAACATCCGGGTTATGCTGAGCTGATACCACGATCGCCGCACACCGCAAGATGTTACCGTTGTCGCCATATTCTACTGTTACCTGCGTCTTGCCGTCCGGCCGGAGCCAATGAAGCTCACCACTTTTGCGTACCGCGGCTAAACGCTGCGCCAACTTATGGGCCAGAGAAATTGGTGCGGGCATGAGTTCCGGCGTTTCATCACAGGCGAAACCAAACATCATTCCTTGGTCGCCTGCGCCAATATAATCCGCCTCATCCGTCTTTGATTCCTTGGATTCATATGAACGGTTAACACCCATAGCAATATCCGGACTTTGCTCGTCGATCGAGGTAAGCACTGCACAAGCCTTGTAGTCAAAACCATATTCAGGATTGTCATAACCTATATTTTGCACAGTTTGGCGTACAATAGACGGAATATCAACATAGCATGAAGCCGTTATCTCGCCGGTAACAAGTACCATCCCTGTTGTGGTTACACACTCGCAAGCTACCCGGGCATTTTTGTCTTGTCCTAAAATATTGTCTAAAACGGCATCCGATATCTGATCGCATAATTTGTCCGGATGGCCTTCCGTCACCGATTCCGATGTAAATATTCTATTTTTCATTTTCTCTTTCCTCTCCATTTGCTGCGTTCCAACACACAAAGAATTGTAGGAATGCTGATTTTCACTATTCTAAGAAAAGCTGAACATTGTCTTTGGTCTTTACTCTTCCGCCGCTGATTACTCTGCCAAAACGTCCCTCTCTGCTGACAATATAATTCCTGCCGGTTTCTTTTAGCTCTTCTTTTCCTATGTAAATTATTTGTATTAGGGCTTCCCCAATTTTCAGTCTTTTATTAACCGCTAAATCTTCCAGGGGAATTCCGGAAATGACAATATTTTCAGAGAATCCGCCCTGCAAAACTTCATCCTTTTTATCTGCTGGAACTTTTTCCAAAGCTTCAATTGGGAAAATACTAACCTGTCTGTCCCAGTCACCACCGTGTGCGTCTCCCTCCAAACCCCATCCCTCAATGAGTTTTACACTGTCCACTTTGGTTTTTTCGATTCCTCTAACCTTACCAACATAAATAGACAATACCTTGCCCATCTTATCACTCCTGAATTTTAAAACGTCGACATTCATATTTTTCTAATTATATGCTTCCATAATACTTCTATCTTCTTGCAGCAAGTGCTCTATTTGCTGTTTATTCAGCTTCTTCCAAAAAGACAGCTTTTGGTGAGCATTGTAGTATTTTAAGGGAATCGGATGAGTGCCCAGTACAACGGGAATATTATAGTAACTCTCAATAAACTCCTTAAAATGACCGAATCTCGGACACGGAGGATATCCAACAATCATTCCCGTCGCTAAATGAATCACTTCGGCAGCGTTTTTTATCATTTCCTGCGGAACGTATTCAATATTGCCGCCAGGACATCCTCCGCAAAAGGATATGTATCAAGGCAAAATTTGCTTTACCGCTTTACTCTTACCGACATCTTTTCTCCATACTTGATAAGTTGCCGCATTCCTGCGCTTTGGCATATAGCCGTAAGAATACTTTCTCTGTTGGCCGGCAACCATCTTGTTCCCGACAGCATACTCACTCCGGTCCCGATAAAGGCCTCAGGGTATAAGGGCGTACTGGACCCAACCATAACCACATCACGAGCCTTGGTGCAATAAGCCAAAAGGGGCTCCAATGTTCCGTTTAACAGCGATGAACTGCTTATAAATACCACCTGGCAGTCCGGCAGGAGTTCGGGTT
This sequence comes from Pelotomaculum sp. PtaB.Bin117, assembly GCF_002067195.1. Taxonomy (NCBI): domain Bacteria; kingdom Bacillati; phylum Bacillota; class Clostridia; order Eubacteriales; family Desulfotomaculaceae; genus Pelotomaculum; species Pelotomaculum sp. PtaB.Bin117. Next base: position 14,315 of record NZ_MVQM01000160.1, read on the forward strand.
GGGAACTCTCCGGATAAACCTGCTCCGGAATATCCATGCCCCGCTCAAAGATATAAAGTTTTTCCATTTTGCCTTTCAATCTGGAAATAACAGGCCCAATGTGACCGATTATGCCAACGGTATCCGTAGGTTGAACTTCGATGGAAAATACCGCGTCCACACCGGAAGTATTGTTAAGCAGTTCCAATTTATCAAATTCAGCGACAGAATTTAAGACCGCCAAGCCCATGGAGGAAGCTATCACATTTTTACCTTTTAAAGCCCATCCGGCAATTTCCTCGGCAGGCTTGCCCACGAGACTTCCCGCCTGGGGAAGCGCGGAACAGGCATGTCCTATTTCCTTTCTCAATACATAAGTAACGCCGATTGAACTGTCATCAAGCTCAACAGCCATTAATTCGAGTCCGATCCTGACCTCTTTGATTTTTTTGCCGCTAACTCTGGGCAGAGCCAATTCATAAACACGCTCTAAAATCATGCCAACCCTCCTGCTCTTTTAAGATTTCTAAATCAGATAAATTTTTCTTACAACTTGTCAGTAAGAATTATCGAAAGGTTATGAGCTATTGCCCATATCTAGCAACGATAAAATAATAACACTGTTTTGGGCATATGTAAACAACCTGTCTACCTTTATTAACTTCAAGAAATTAAAAAACGGAACATTTCAATTTTTTCTAACAAAATAATTTTTGTCGAATATACGCTTTATAAGGACAGAACGTTTGCATCCGGTGGAAGAGACCCGCATATATGGCTTTCCCCCAAAAGAGTTAAGGTGATGATTGAAGCAATAGCCTGTGAGATGTGCAAGCTTGACGAAGCGAATAAGGACATATACACAAAAAACGCCGAGGCGTACATCAACCAGCTTGATGAGCTTGATAAACAAATATCATCGGTTCTTGATAACGTAAAAAGTAAAAAGTTTATTGTCTATCACCCGGCTTTCGGGTATTTTGCCGAGGAAATCGAAGGAAAGGCTGTACGGCTTTTACCCTTAGCCGCTGATTGCATAGGGAATCTTAAGAAAATGGCGGAAACAATGACGGAGGCAATGCAATGAGCAAAACAGCGGTCACCGTTATTGTTCATTGCGGAGGCTGTATGCTGAACCGGCGGGAAATGCAATACCGCGTTGAGAAAGCGCGTGAGCAGGACGTCTATATCACGAATTACGGCATGCTGATTGCATATGTAATGGGCATTCTGCCAAGGGCGCTTAAGTTCTTCCCCGCCGCAAACCTTGCCTTGGAGAAAAATGGTTTGGGGTAAAAAGTTTATTTAATCCGGGTAGATATCATTGAAAGAGAGCTTGTGGTGTTATAGCTCTCTTTCTTTGTATTAAATTATCTTAATTTTACATATAGTTATTGACATATGCTCATAACCGAGTTATCATGATTATGAGCATATGTCAATAACTATTTCAAAAACAAACTACATTGAAGAGGAGATAATTTTTATGTCAGCTTCAGTAAACCAGGAAAAATGTATTGGCTGCGGCCGATGCGAGGATGTGTGCCCTGTAGGGGCAATAAAACTTGAAGATGGTAAGGCAGTCATCAGTGACGAATGTGTTGAATGCGATGCATGTGTTGGAGAATGTCCAAACGAAGCAATAAGTTTATAGATTTTTAAAGGAGGTTTTATTATGCCTGGAAAAGATGGAACCGGCCCGTTTGGACAAGGGCCTGTGGCGGGAAGAGGAGCAGGACGGAGAGGACAGCGAGGAGCAATAGGTGCAGGTTCGACAGGATATTGCGTCTGTCCGAAATGCGGAGAAAAAACCATGCATGCGATCGGCGTTCCCTGCACTTCTGTGAAATGCCCTAAGTGCGGAACATCTATGATAAGAGGCACTTAAAAGAAAAATGATGAGAAGCAGCCATATTGGGAAAATGACTCCTTCTAAAGAGGATTATTTGAAAGTTATGCTGGAGCTATCTGATGATGCGGGCATACATTCAAGCGATATTGCGAATGCGCTTGGAATTTCACGTGCCAGCGTGAGCTGTATGATGAATGTTCTCAAGGACGAGGGATACGTCACAAAGGAGAAGTATGGCACCGTTACTCTGACGGAAAACGGGCGCAATGTAGCAGCTAATATAAAAAGAAGGTATGATTCGCTCAAAGCTTTTCTCAACAATGTTCTTGGCGTTGAAGCTGCGACGGCCGCCAGGGATGCCTGCCGCATAGAACATTTAATTAGTCCTGAAACCGCAGATAAGATTGATCAGCAGCTTGAAAAGATGTATGAATTGCAAAAAAGACATTTCTAATAACAGACATTTGCGAATAATATGGGATTTTAATGCTTTTGGAGGTGAAAAATGTGCCAAGAGGTAATGGAACCGGTCCTATAGGAATGGGGCCGTTGACGGGACGGGGCGCGGGCTTCTGCGCAGGTTTCAAAATTCCCGGATTTGTGAATCTGAACTTTGGCCGTGGTATGGGGCTTGGAAGGGGCCGAGGGTTCAGACGGATGTCTTGGCTTGCGAGACTGCTGCCCGGATGCGGATACCTTGCTTACCGGTGGGCAAACCGTAATAGGATACCTAAATGACAAAGACGTTAATTGAGAGGAGGTGAAAATTATGCCAAGAGGAGACGGAACAGGCCCGATGAGAATGGGACGGATGACTGGACGGGGCGCAGGTTTTTGCGCAGGCTTTGCAGCTCCCGGTTATGCAAATCCGGTCGGTTTTAGATGCGGATTCGGAGGAGGACGCGGCTTCCGCAGGATGTTCTATGCAACCGGTCTGCCGGGATGGGCACGCTTAGGCTATCCCGCATACGCTGGGACATATGAACCTGCTTTAGGTGAAAAGGAGCTTTTAAGCCGGCAGGCGGAGTTTTTAGAAAGCCAGCTCGAACAGGTTAAAAAGCGTCTTTCAGGTTTTAACGAAGACGCTGAATAGCCCCATATTCATGAGAAGAAGGCAGGTGAAATTTCCTGCCTTCTTCTCATAAATTATTTTTCAGGCAAAGGAAGATATATATGGCGTTGCGGAACATTATGAACTATCAGACCGATGATATATTGCGGAAAAAAGCAAGAACAGTTGAAAAAATTGACAATAGGATACTGACATTGCTTAAAGATATGGCTGAAACCATGTATAATGCAAACGGAGCCGGGTTGGCGGCTCCCAGAAAAAGGCTTATTTATTGATCCCTACCCGCCCACCGGCGGAAAACAGCATAAAAAGGTCTTCAAGAGACAGCCTTGTCAATGCCGCAGAAATTATTCGCAGCATATCCGGAGCGCATGTTGAATGCATAACCGGCGATGAAAAAGGGGAAGGATTCTTCTTTAGCGAGGATATTGTCAATGATCTTTTAAGTATTACATCTGTACACCCGGTTCGAGAGGATATTGTTGACGAAATGCTCAAAAAAAGGAATGTAGATAAAACAGTGATAGACGATCTGCTAAAACGGGATATGATTGTTGAGTCTTTGTTTGAAGGGAAAAAGTTTTACAGAAAAAATATAAAAAAGAAGTTTTGATTTTTTAGAGGAGTGAATCGATTTGCTTAACCAGGTCTATCATTTGCTTAAGGAATGCAATTTGAGGAGTACGCCTCAAAGAAAAGCTATCCTTGAGATTTTATACAATTACAAAGGCCATCATCTTAAAGCTGAAAATATTTATGGGCTTCTTAGAACAAAAGATAATAACAAAAGGCTAGGACTGGCGACGGTATATCGTACTATGGAATTATTTGAAAAGATTGGTATAGTATCAAGATTGTCGATGGAAAACTCATCAGCACGGTACGAATTGGTAATGTATGATGAATTAATGCACCATCATTTAATTTGTTTAAAATGCGGACAGTTGGAGGAATTAGATGATAGAATAACTGAAGAATTCAAAAAACGGATTTTAGAAGACAAAGGATTTGAAGTTGCTGATAAATCAATGAAAATATTTGGATACTGCAGCAGTTGTAAAAGGTAATTAGTCTATAGCTCTTTTATTATGGGCGTTTGCGTTTGCGGGTTATATTTGGTTGTTGATATATGCCCGTAATGCTTGTAAACTTGATCGTATATATTTATGTTTAAGATAGACTGTTGAATGAGCAAGATTATTTGAAAATCAGCATACAGGGGGAATTTGTTATGAAAGTCGGATTATCAGGTGTATGCGAACGGAGGATATGTGCCCAGGTAGCACAGATTTTAAAGTAATGAGAGAAAAGAAATGTGCGTTTGAGGGCGTTGAGGGAGAGATTGAAGTAATGGGTTTCTCTACATGCGGCGGTTGTCCAGGTAAAAAAGCCGTAACGAGAGCTGCCGAAATGGTAAAACGGGGTGCCGACACGATTGTGCTGGCATCGTGTATTACAAAAGGTAACCCGATAGGGTTTGCATGCCCTCATGTGCAAGCAATGAAGATGCTATTTCAAAAAAATTGGGAGACTCTGTGAGAATGATTGACTACACTCATTGACAATAGCAATATAATAAATGTGCTGGTTTATTGAACTATTATAAAATCTCAACCAGATAACGGACGGTGATATGATTGGCAAGACCCACCAAATGGAGAAAAATTGAGAATATTCCCACTATCCCCTACTTCATCCCATCGGATAAAGATGTTGCAGAGGTGCCTGAAAATATATTGAAGCTTGAAGAACTGGAAGCCATACGGTTAAAAGACCTGGAGGGGCTTGAGCAGGGCGAATGCGCCGAAAAGATGGAGGTATCCCGCCCCACCTTTCAGCGAATCCTTCTGTCTGCAAGAGAAAAAATTGCCGACAGTCTGGTGAACGGAAAGGTTATTCATATAGAGGGAGGCAATTTCACCCGGAATATCTGCCCGGTGAGATGTCTGGATTGCGGCAAGGAATGGATAGAAAGCTTTGAAAATCTTGAATCCATGAAAAATGGAAGATATTCATGCCCTACCTGCAGCTCAACTAAGGTTATCTGTGGACAAAACTGCAAAGGAAAGTTTGGTCGAAGAAACTGTTGGCGGCATGGCTGGAGGAATGAATAAAATCAAACAAGAATGTTGTCAAGGTCAAAGAGACATTATAGTCTTTTTGGCCTATTTTTTTATTTATCTTTGTTTTGAGTTGAGATATGTTTTAAACGCTGACGGAAAGAGCTGTCGAGAGGTTGGCATCCCCTGGTCGCTTGATGATTATCTTTATAAAAAGCAATATTAGTGTGTACAATTACTTGTGAGATTATTCCATTTACACGGAAGCCGTGACACTCCCGTATTGAAAATAAAATAAGCTGCAACATTATATCGCTTTTAGTTCGTTTAATTTCACGATTCTTTTTACATTCACCACAAAGGCCGTGAAATAGGTTTGTAATCGCATAGCGACAAGGCCCACGGTATCTGCTCTATCAAGACCGTGGGCCACTTTCATTTCACCG